>CALDYJ010000111.1 GCA_937941095.1 uncultured Saprospiraceae bacterium
CTACGTAAACAACTGAATGACCCTTTCGTTGTCTAAATCCAGATTAGCAGCTGTTTACCAAAGGAGTTACCGACAGTAATAATAAAGAGTTTTGTGACACAGTGAGCTAAAATTGTAACACATTTGTGCTTTAGATGTGTGGTCTCCGTGATTCGGTTCAGGAGTATGTACAAGCTCTGGAAGACACCGACAAGAAAATCAAAGAATGTCCACCCGACGTAAGTTTCTGAAGTTGCGATATTTATTTCAAAATAACCGTTCTTGTGTCTGTTGGGAACTTGACCCAATTGAATGTGATCACGTTCTGTTGCAGATGGGAGATGTCCTTGAGGAATTAAATAATTTCTACCATAACCATTTTTAACAGTTACAACATCAAATTTATATCCTACTTTTTCTATATCTTTTAATAATATAATATCCATGTCAAAACTATTTTAATAAGTCGGTTACATAAGGAAGCAAAGCAAGGTGTCTTGCTCTTTTGATCGCTATTGCAACTTTTCTTTGATATTTTAATGAATTACCTGAAATTCTTCTTGGAAGAATTTTTCCTTGCTCATTAATAAATTGAAGCAAGAAATCCGGGTCTTTATAATCAATGTACCTGATTCCGAATTTACGGAATCTACAATATTTCTTTCTTTTATTTCCAATATTAGGATTACTCAGAAATTTTATATCATCTCTAGAAGCCATTTTTTAGTTTTTAATTTTTTACAATTATTCCTCTTCAGAAGAGGCCGTTAATGTTTCAGTAACAGGCGCAGGAGTTGTCACTGTAGCAGCAGCAACTGGAGCCTTTACTTTTGGTTTTGGTGCAGCTGTCTTAGCAACTACTTGAGTCTTTGATGTCTTCTTTTTAGACTCTTCTGCCTTTTCTAATGTTCTTTTCGCTTTACCAATCTTACCAGCTCGTTTGTCTTCATTATACTGAACACCGTATTTGTCCAATTTAATGACAAGTGAACGCATAATACGTTCATCTCTTCTCATGGCAAGGTCTATCTTAGAAATCAAATCTCCAGATTCTACTTTGTATTCAACACAATAGTAGATTCCAGTAGTTCTTCTTTTGATAGGGTAAGCCAATTGGCGAAGGCCCATTGCATCATTGTGTACAATCTCGGCTCCTTCATTCACAAGCATGTCTTGATAAGTCTTTGCGGTAGCGTCTATTTCATCGCTAGAAAGGACGGAGTCTACTATAAAAGTAACTTCGTAATGTCTCATTTACTAGATTTTGTGCATTTGCAGTTAATTTTTTAGAGACTAATCAAAAAAACTATGGACTTAAGGCAAATGCGGTTAACAATTTTAATTTGGTCGGCAAAGATATACCTTTTTTTAATAAATGGAAAGACCTTATTCCTTAAAGACAAACATCATGGTAGCTTTTTCGTAATTTAGCCTATATTTTGTATTGATAGACAACTAAATGGACCAAGTTTCTAATATAGACAAGCAAAAACTGCCCAAACACATTGCCATAATCATGGATGGTAATGGCAGATGGGCTAAGGAACATGGGAAACCAAGAGTTTTTGGTCATCAAAATGGTGTAAAATCAGTAAGAGAAGTTACTGAAGCATCCGCTGAACTTGGCATCCAATACCTCACCTTATATGCCTTTTCGACCGAAAATTGGTCTAGACCAGCCTTTGAAGTAAATGCTTTAATGGGTTTGTTGGTCGAAACGATAAGAAAAGAAATTAAGACTCTAAATGATAATGACATCCGCCTTCAAGCAATTGGAGACATTGATCAATTGCCTAAAAAAAGTCGCAAGGCCTTGCTCGAGGGGATTGAAAACACAAAAGAAAATAAGCGCATGACCTTAGTTTTAGCGCTAAATTATAGCTCTCGATGGGAGATTAAAGAAGCCATCAAGAAAATCATAAGTGATCATGATACCGGAAAATTAGGAAAAGCAGACTTATCGGATGAAGTAATTCATTCTTACCTAAGTACTAAAGACATTCCGGATCCTGAGCTATTGATCAGAACCAGTGGTGAACATAGAATTAGCAATTTTTTACTTTGGCAGATTGCTTATTCTGAACTTTATTTTACAGATATTTACTGGCCTGAATTTAGAAAAGCCCATTTATATGAGGCCATTATAAACTATCAGAATAGAGAAAGACGTTTTGGTAAGATAAGTGAACAACTTCCACTATAATCCTTTGTACCTTTACAACCTTAATCAGTAATTGGTATACTTTAATTAAATATACTCGGAAAAGCTAGAAATTATAGCAGATGACAAAGAATTTATTACACTTCATTCAAATAATCATTGTATTCTTTATTTTCTCAGGAGCGACTATAGCTCAAGAAGGAACTTTTGATTATTCAGACCCAAAAGACTATGAGATTGGGGGCATTAAGGTTACCGGTGCTAATTTTAGTGATGCTAATGCCTTAATAGCTATTTCTGGTTTTAGGGTCGGAGATAAAATTAGAATTCCTGGTAGTGCAATTCCGAGAGCTATAAAATCTTTATGGCGTCTACGTCTATTCACTGATGTAAAAATTTACAAAGAGAAAACAATTGGAGAAGTCGTCTTTTTAGAAATAGAAGTGGTTGAAAGACCTCAATTGTCGAGGCATTCATTTAAAGGCGTCAAGAAAACTTATCATGATGATCTAAATGATGTAATAAACAAATCCTTGATGAAGGGAGCCATCGTGACAGAAAGTTTAAAAGCAAGAACCATAAAAGGCATAGAAGATTTCTTCATTGAAAAAGGCTACTTAGATGTAAAAGCTAAAGTCAAGGAAATCGAAGACAAGAAAGGCATTAACAAAGTAAGGTTAGTCTTTGACATAAAAAGAGGAGATCGAATAAAGATTCAAGACATTACATTTACAGGAGTCACAATAAAAGAAAGAAAGCTTAGAAAGCAGATGGAAGGAACAAAGCGAAAAAGAAAACTCTTTTCTTCTTCCAAGTATATTGAAGGCGATTATAAAAATGATAAAGAAGCTGTCATTGCCTACTACAACACCTTAGGTTTTAGAGATGCTAAAATAAAAAGTGATAGTGTCTATCGCGATGCAAATGGGCGCCTAATGCTTGATCTAAATATAAATGAAGGAAACAGGTACTACTTTAGAAACATAAAGTTTAAAGGCAACAGTATTTACGATACAGAAACCTTAAGTACAATATTAGGCATTGAAAAAGGAGAAGTTTATAACAATGAATTATTAAACACTCGATTGACTTTCAGTCAAGACGGAAGAGATGTAAGTACCCTTTACATGGATAATGGTTATTTATTCTTTCAAGTTGATCCAGTAGAAGTTGCTATCGAAAATGATTCCATAGATTTAGAAATTAGAATTTATGAAGGTCCTCAAGCGACCATTGATAAAGTTGTAATCAATGGTAATGACAGGACACATGAACATGTAATCCGTAGAGAATTAAGAACTAGACCTGGTCAAAAATTCAGCAGAACTGATATCATCAGATCTCAAAGACAAATCATAAACTTAGGTTACTTTAATCCTGAAACTTTAGGTATTAACACTCCAGTAAACCCACAAAGAGGAACTGTAGATATTGAATATACTGTGGAAGAAAAACCTTCAGATCAATTGGAGCTTTCTGCAGGTTGGGGTGGTAGAGGAAGAGGTGTTATTGGAACACTTGGGGTTACTTTTAATAATTTCTCCATGAGGAATATCTTTAAAAAAGAAACTTGGAGTCCTTTACCTCAAGGAGATGGTCAGCGACTATCCTTAAGAGCACAAACAAACGGTAAGTTTTTTCAATCTTATAATTTTTCATTTACTGAACCTTGGTTAGGAGGTAAAAAACCTAATTCATTTACAGTTGCAGGTTTTCTTACGAATCTTACCAATGGAGCTGATAAAGGATTAGACAATTATCAACAATTAAGAATTGCCAGTGGATCTGTTGGTTTAGGAACTCGATTGAAGTTTCCAGATGACAACTTTGTTTCAAACACGACATTGACTTATCAGGTTTTGAGTTTAAATAACTGGATACAGAGAAGAGATTTCGTTTTAGATGATGGATCTTTCGTTACAGAAGGTAACTATAACAATGTAAGCATCAATCAAACCATTGCAAGGTCCACTATTAACGATCCTATCTTCCCTAAATCAGGGTCAAGGTTTTCTCTTTCCGTACAGTTAACACCTCCTTATTCTTTGTTTAGAAAAGACAACAGAGATTATCCATCTGAACCTGCTCAAGATCGTTTTAAATGGTTGGAGTATCATAAGTGGAGATTTAACGCCGAATGGTTTACTGCTGTCGCTGGAGACCTTACCTTGAGATTAAGTGCAAAAGTTGGGATGTTAGGATTCTATAATAATGACATTGGGACTTCTCCTTTTGAGCGTTTTGTTCTTGGTGGAGATGGTTTATCAAATCAAAACAGTGGCTTATTGGGTTATGATTTAATTTCTTTAAGAGGATATGATGTAGATGACCTTCCAAATTCAGATAGTGGTGGAGCTTCTGTTTTTGACAAATTCACTGTAGAACTAAGGTATCCACTTTCGCTTAACCCGAGTGCAACAATTTATGTGCTAGGATTTTTTGAAGGAGGAAATTCTTGGAGAAGCTTTAAAGAATTCAATCCATTTGATTTAAGACGATCAGGTGGTTTAGGTGTAAGAGTATTCTTACCAATGTTTGGAACATTAGGTTTTGACTATGGATTAGGTTTTGATAAGCCCCAAGCAAATCCTGACAATGGATTGTTTAGTGAATATGGTAGATTTAGTATTATACTGGGATTTGAACCTGAATAAAAAAATCTATTCAAATAAAAAAGGGCGATCATTGATTTAATGATCGCCCTTTTTTATTTGCTTGATTCTATTTTAAAGCCTTTTGGAACGTTCACATAATTCCGATGTCCTATTCCAAAGCACGAGTAACCTATACCTTTCCGGTTCAAACTGAAGAAGTAAAAAATCCAGTTTGGATTTGAGCAGAAACAATGCTGCCATTTCAATAAAAAACAAGAGTGTAGGCAACCCTGTTGGTGAACCAGCATACACTCAGCTTAACGGCTGATGTTCAAAAAGAATAGGAGTATAAAAAAGGAAAGCTTGCAGTTCATTAAACTACAAGCTTTCCTTTTTAAAAGATACCTATTGAGGTTTATTTTATCGTTTGTTTCACCTCAATTATTTCATAGACTTCAATGATGTCTCCAACTTTAATGTCGTTGTAGTTTTTCATTGAGATTCCACATTCCATTCCTGATTTAACGTCTTTTACATCATCTTTAAATCTCTTCAAAGATGCGATTTCTCCTTTTACATTTTCTTTAGTAGGATAAATGACAATACCTTCTCTGACTAGTCTAATGAAGTTGTTTCTTCCAATTTTACCTTCTTGTACATAGCAACCAGCAATTGTACCAACTCTCGAAATTTTGTATACTTCTCTAACTTCGACTTGTCCAAGAATCTTTTCTTCTTTGGTTGGTTCAAGAAGACCTTCGATCGCATTTCTAACTTCTTCAATAGCTTCGTAGATAATGGAGTAAGTTTTGATCTCTACACCTTCTTTTTCTGCTAATTTTCTCGCCCCTAATGATGGTCTAACTTGGAATCCGATGATGATCGCATCTGAAGCAGAAGCAAGAAGCACATCTGACTCAATAATTTGTCCAACGGCTTTATGAATAACATTTACTTGAACCGATTCTATGGATTGCTTGATCAATGAATCTGCAAGAGCTTCGATAGAACCATCCACGTCACCTTTGACAATCAAGTTCAATTCTTTAAAGTTTCCTAAAGCAAGTCTTCTTCCGATTTCATCTAATGAAATACGTTTAGAGGCTCTATTGGATTGCTCTCTTGATATTTGAGATCTCTTGGCAGCTATTTGTCTAGCTTCCTGTTCGTTATCAGTTACTTTAAATTTTTCACCAGCTTGCGGAGCACCAGTTAATCCTAATACTAAGGTAGGTGTAGATGGTCCTGCTGATTTTATTTTTTTATTTGCTTCATTAAACATGGCTTTGACCTTACCAGAGTATTCTCCCGCTACCATTGAATCTCCAATTCTAAGCGTTCCGTTTTGAACAAGGATTTTAGTAACGTAACCACGTCCTTTATCTAAAGAAGCTTCTATTACCGTACCATTAGAATTTCTATTTGGGTTAGCTTTTAACTCAAGCATTTCTGATTCTAAAAGAATCTTTTCGAGCAGAGCATCTATATTGGTTCCTGTTTTTGCAGAAATATCTTGCGATTGGAATTTACCTCCCCAGTCTTCGACCAAAATGTTCATTTCTGCTAACTGACCTTTAATTCTTTCTGGATCTGCACCGTCTTTGTCAATCTTATTTATGGCAAAGACCATTGGTACACCTGCAGCTTGTGCGTGAGAAATTGCTTCTTTTGTTTGAGGCATGATGCTATCATCTGCAGCAATAATTATTACAGCAACATCTGTCACTTTAGCTCCCCTTGCTCTCATGGCAGTAAAGGCCTCGTGACCAGGAGTATCTAAGAAAGTAATTCGTTTGCCTTCTGCAGTTTTGACTTCATAAGCACCGATGTGCTGAGTAATCCCCCCTGCTTCTCCGCTTGCTACATTTTCTGATCTAATGTAATCCAAAAGAGAAGTTTTACCATGATCTACGTGACCCATGACGGTTACGATAGGAGCACGGTGTTCTAAATCTTCTGGAGCATCTATTATTTCTTCTTCTTCGTCCGCTTCCTCTTCTGCACTGATAAATTCTATTTCAGTATTAAATTCTTCTGCCAGCAGTTCAATGATTTCTGCATCTAATCTTTGGTTGATCGAAACGATGACTCCTAGGTTCATACAAGTTGTGATCACCTCAGTTACTGGAACTTCCATTAAACTTGCAAGATCAGAGACTGAGATAAACTCCGTCAACTGCAACTTACCAGTTTCTTTTTCCATCTCTCTTTGCTCCTGCTTTTCTCGCATCTGCTCTCTGTGCTCACGTCGCAGTTTTTGTCTTTTCTTTTTACCTCCTCCTCCGGAGATCTTAGCCATTGTTGCTTTGATCTTTTCTTCAATTTCTTTTTGAGAAACTTCCTTTACTTCATCTCTACGCCCTTTGCTGGTTCGATTATTACCTCCTCCCCTGCCTCCTCTTGCATTATTAGAAGGAGCAACTTTTCTTCTTTTACGTTTTCTCTTTCTTGCTTCATTAGAAGAAGCAACAGGTTGGCCTTTTTTATTATCAGAGGTTCCTTTACCTTTTTTCTTGTCTGGAATATCAACTTTTCCGAGAATTTTCAATCCTCTTAACTCAGGAGTTTTTCCTTTATGGATAACTTCTTCTGTTTTCTTTTTAGGGCTAGGAGTTTCTACTTTTTTAGCAGGTGGAACTTCCTTTTTCTTTTGTTCGCTTGGCTTTTCTGCTTCCTTTGTTTCTTTTACTTCTTTTTTCTTCGGCGTTTCTTTTTTAGTTTCCTTTTTAGCGGCTGGCTTAGCTTCTTTCTTTGGTTTATTTAAATCAATTTTGCCAACTACCTTAGGTCCTTCCACCTTTGGTCGTTCTACAACTTCTTCTTTCTTTTCTTTCTTAACTGGTTCTTCGACTATCTCTTCTACTACAGGAGGAGTTTCTTCGACTATTTCTTCCACTACAGGAGGTGGAGCCGTAACTGTCTTGATGATGGGTTGAGTCTTAACTGGAGGTGCTGCATCTTTTGCGATGCGGGTTCCTATTTCTAGTTGAGTTGCGTTTTCTCTAATAGTCTTATCTCCGAGATACTTCTGTTCGAGCAAAGCGTACATTTCGTCAGTAACTTTTGCAGTAGGCTTAGCACCTATTTCGAAGCCGTTCTCATTGAGATACTCCGCTATGGTTGCTAACCCAACGTTAAATTCTTTTGCTACCTTGACTAACTTTAATGCCATAAAAAATTCTAAATAAGTCTATTAGTGAAGGCAAAAGCTTTAGATATGTACTTACTATATTCTTACATTATGTTCAATTTCATTTTGAGAATATTACCATATTGTTAAAGCTAATGCCGTATAAATACAAAGTTAAACCAATTATATCGCAATGTTTACCAAATTGCTTAAAAAGGCTGATTTAAGGCCTTTTTTTGGAATTAAGCAGCTGGTTCATCGTCAAATTCTGCCGCTAATATCCTTAAGACCTCATCAATCGTTTCATCTTCTAAGTCCGTTCTTCTAATCAATTCTTCTTTACTAAGGTCTAATACGCTCCTTGCGCTATCACAACCAATGCCTTTCAAGGCATCGATTACCCATCCTTCCAATTCATCCATAAATTCATCTAAATCTACATCATCCACTTCAAATTCATCTGTATTTCTATAGACATCTATTTCAAAACCAGTTAATCTACTTGCTAATTTTATGTTTGTTCCTCCTTTTCCAATTGCCAAGGAAACTTGATCTGAATCGAGGTAAACCGCAGCTTTCTTCTCTTCGTGATCTAAATCAATGTTTGTTACTTTCGCTGGGGTTAAAGACCTTTGGATAAAAAGAACTTCGTTATTGGTAAAATTGACAATGTCAATGTTTTCGTTTTTCAATTCTCTCACAATACCGTGAATTCTAGACCCCTTCATCCCTACACATGCGCCTACTGGATCAATTCTATCATCGTATGATTCGACTGCAACTTTAGCACGTTCGCCTGGTATTCTAACAATGTTTTTAATGGTAATTAAACCATCTTCAATTTCTGGAACTTCTTGCTCCATTAATTTTTCTAAAAATTTAGAATCCGTTCTAGAGACAATAACCACTGGATTGTTATTTTTCATTTCTACGCTCTTGATCACACCTTTTACAATGTCTCCTTTCCTGAAGAAATCTGCTCTAATCATTTCATTTCTTGGAATGACTAATTCGTTGCTAGTAGCGTCATCTAATATTAAAATTTCTCGTTTCAATATTTGGTGTACTTCTCCGACTACGATATCACCAACTCTTTCAGAGTATCTTTTATGGATTTCATCTTTTTCAAGTTCCATAATTCTTGAGATCAATGTTTGACGAGCTGCCATGATAGACCTTCTTCCAAAGTCATCTAAAAATAACTGTTCATAACACTCTTCTCCAATCTCATGATCTTCATCTATGTTTAGGGCTTCTGAAATAGATACTTGAGATCTATCATCAGTCACCTCACCATCTGGTACAATTTCTCTGACTCTCCAAAGTTCAAGGTCACCATTGTTTGTATTAACAATGACATCAAAATTATCATCTGATCCATATTTCTTTTTGATCAGTGTTCGGAATACATCTTCTAGGACACGAACCATTGTAGGTCGGTCGATGTTTTTCATGTTTTTAAATTCCGAAAAAGTATCTACTAAATTTACTCCCATGATTAAAAACTGGTTTTTACTATGGCTTTATTAATATTTTCAAATAATAAGTCTTTTTCTACGACTATCGTTTTCTTTTTCTTGCCTTCTTTTATTCGCTCTTTATATTCTATTCGTATGCCTTCTTCATTAACTACAGAAAGCGTTCCTTCAAAAGTTTCTCCTTCTCCATCTGTTATTTTCAGCTTTCGGCCAATGTTTTTGGCGTACTGCCTTTGAAACTTAAGTGGTCTATCAGTACCTGGGGAAGAGACATCTAAGGTATACTTCTCTGTCATCAGCCCTTTTTCTTCAATTCTGCTTTCCAGCATTCTGGAAACTCTTTGGCATTTTCGGAAGCTCATTCCTGAATCACAATCAAGGTATAAGGTCAATTTGTGATCGCCAACGAGTACCATTTCTACAAAAAAGCAATCTTCTAAGCCCTCTTCTTTAAATATTTCCTCTAAAAATGCTTTAATCGTTTGTTCCACTTTCTTAAATGCTTTAAACCCAATTAAAGGGTATATAAAATAAAAAGAGGGAACTTTTCAGTTCCCTCCCTAATGGAAAGTAGTTCAAATATAGGCTTTTTTTAAATTAAATGCTATAGCCTATTAATAATATTCAATTGTTCTTATTCTCGATTTAATCAGTCTATCTCCTTCTTTTTCTATCATTTCTATCCAATTTCCTTTATAATCGTACTTCAGCTGGGTAGTTCTCTCCCATTTAAAATCTCCATTTTTGAGGTATTTTGTCTGATGAATTTTATTTCCATGATCGTCGTATTCCTTTAAATTCAAAACTTGCCAAGCCTCACCATCTTTAGTAAAAGAATGTTCTATCATTAATCCATCTTTATTATACTTGAATTTATCCTGGGAGGTTTTACCTTTTGTTTTAATTACTTGTTCAAGGCTTTTGTCTGTTCTGTATTGCTTAAAAGTCCTATTTAATTGTGTTCCATCTAGTTCGTAAGTCCCGGATTCTACCAAAAGATTGTTTTGGTCATATTCATATTTATACCTTTTATTTTGGTTCTGGTATTTTCCTTTATTGACTTCTTCGATGAGGTTGTCATTCTCATCATAAACATAAGTTTTCAGTATGCTATCATTTTTCGGATAGAGTGTTTCTTTGATTAAAAATTCATCGAGGTCATACTCCTTGACAGA
Source organism: uncultured Saprospiraceae bacterium (assembly GCA_937941095.1). Classification (GTDB taxonomy): domain Bacteria; phylum Bacteroidota; class Bacteroidia; order Chitinophagales; family Saprospiraceae; genus JALZVN01. The sequence continues at coordinate 10,518 of CALDYJ010000111.1, forward strand.
TTCTATTTTATTGTTGGGATGACCGGTCTTGATAATTTTATAAGAACCATCCTTTGCTTTTTCAATTTCGATTGAAAAGATTAATTGATCTTCTGAGTAAGACTCCATATTTATTAATTTTCCTTGCTTATCGTAACGCTTTATGCTTTTATAAGTGTCTCCGTTATACTTTTTGCCTTCGAGCAAAATATTTTGATCTTGCTTGTTGTATTTTTGTTTGACAAAAAAGACCTTCCCTTCTTCATTAATTGATTTATGATGTACTTCATTTCCTCGTGAATCATATTCTTTAAAGTTTTTCTCTTCTTTTATGGTGCCGTCTTCATTATGACTGGTTCGAATTTCTTGGATGCTTTTAATTCCTGTTTTTTTGGCTGGTGTTTCGAAGCTTTCATTTTCGCAATGAAAAAATGAGATTGCAAGCAATAATAGAAAGCCGAATTTGACTTTATTTGATTGCATTATATGGTTAATTATGATGATGTGAATTTGTGTTTTTTTGTTCATATATCTATTATATCCTTATTAGTTGGTTATTTGCTGCACGGAATTACAACTTTCAATAAAAATTGAAAATTAAAGACTTGTTCCTTGAACAGCCAAAAGCTATCTTTGTTACCATTATATGAAAGTAGCTGAATTACTCCATAGAGCTTTAAACTTTGAGCACCTCAGTATTGAGGAAGGTGTTTTTTTATTCCAACAAGCTCCAACGGCAGATTTAATGTATGTTGGTAATAAAATGAGGCAAAAGCATGTCCCTGGCAATACAGTCACATGGATCATTGATAGAAATTCAAATACTACCAATGTTTGTATTGCCAATTGTAAGTTTTGCAATTTCTACAGAAGGCCAGGACATGAGGAATCATACATCACTACGATAGAGGAATACAAGCAAAAGATCGAAGAGACTTTTGCTTTTGGAGGAGAACAGCTTTTACTGCAAGGAGGACATCATCCTGACCTTGGCTTACAATATTATTGTGATCTATTTAAAGAGTTGAAGCAACTTTATCCTAATCTAAAGCTGCATGCTTTAGGCCCTCCTGAAATTGCACATGTTGCAAAATTAGAGCAAGCTAGTCATACAGAAGTTTTGGCTGCATTAAAAGAATCAGGTTTAGATTCCTTACCAGGAGCTGGAGCTGAAATTCTAAATGATAGAGTACGTCGATTAATTTCTAAAGGAAAGTGTGGAGGCCAAGAATGGTTGGACATTATGCACGCAGCACATAATTTAGACATTACTACTTCTGCAACTATGATGTTTGGTCACATAGAAACGGATGAAGAAAGAATGGAGCATTTTGTAGCACTCAGAGAAGTTCAAGCTAAAAAGCCAGAACATGCCAAAGGATTTCTAGCATTTATTCCTTGGCCATTTCAGGACGAAGACACCATTCTAAAAAAGATTAAAAGAGCTCGTAACACATGTACTGGAGATGAATACGTCAGGATGATTGCAATGAGTAGAATCATGCTTCCTAATGTGGTAAACATTCAAGCTTCTTGGTTGACAGTTGGAAAAAAGGTTGCTCAAGTTTGTCTCCATGCTGGAGCAAATGATTTTGGCTCTATTATGATAGAAGAGAATGTTGTATCAGCTGCAGGCGCTGCTTTTAGATTCACTGCTGATGGCATACAAGAAGCCATCAAGGATGCAGGCTTCACAGCACAATTGAGAAATCAACAATACGATTTTCGAGATTTGCCGAAAGGCATAAAACAACAGGACTTGGATAGAAAAACAATGATTGTTGATTAAGATCTATTCCAATAACTATTTCAGACACACCTATTTATTTAAGTCTATTTTACAACAAAAGGAAGCCTTATTTGTGAAGGGTGTTCCGCAGAATGATGAATCGTATTTTTAGCGACGACTCCATCTTTTTCATCATAATTATTGCCTCCCGTATTTAAATTTCGCGCAAAGCGTGGAAAATTGCTACTAGATATTTCTATTCGAATACGATGTCCTTTTTCAAAATAGTTGCTTGTAGCCATTGGTGTCAACTCTACCTTATACACTTTATTTTTTTCCATGAAGACCTCTTTATCATAGCCTTCCCGATATCTAGCACGATGTATGGTTTCGTCAAGATTATAAGCTTTACCATCAGGATATACATCGATTAGTTTGATGGTAAAATCAGTATCTTTTGCGTCTGAAGAAACATATAAAGTAGATTCAATAAAGCCAGAAATCTCAACACCCTCGTCCAAAGCTTCTGAGGTATAAACTAATATATCGTTTCTAGATTCAATCACTTGCTGGTCAAAAGAACCTCCTTCGATGGCATTACCTGTGCAGCATACATTCCCTCCGTATGAAGGGACAGGGTTCATAGGGTCATAAGTAAAAGTGTCTGCTTGATCTGTTTTTGGTTTCGTTTTTTGCAAAATGCCATCTCCGAATAAACTGTTGGCACTGCCTTTACTATTCAAATAGTAGGTTTCTAGCTTAGCCATTTCTGGAGGCCATGTTTCAGCTTGTTGCCACTTATTGCTACCCATGGTATAATACTGGACCCTTGGAGTGTTTGATTTAAAATCGTTTTGCTCCTCTTTCAACCACAAGTCAAACCAAGCATAGATTTGATCTTCATAATTAAGTCTTGCGTCTCCCACACTTCGTTCGCCTACGATCGTGTTTTCTGTAGCTCTGGTATACCGACAATGCAAAGTTGGGGCAATGACCAAGTATTGATTATCTTTTATGTTTGCTTTTTTTGAATTATTTCTAACGTGATTAAATAATGCTAAATTCGGAGATATCGACACATCATACCAAGAGGTAAACCAAAAACTTGGAACCCCAATTTCCATATCATCATGGTATAATCCGCCTTCATACCAAGCATCATCATTTGGTTTACGAGTTATCATTTTATCGAATATTTCATGCTTGCCGTTTATGTTTTTTAGAATATCTTGGATGGGCAAATGTTGTAAGGCCTCTGACATATCTACAGGAGGATTTTCTGGAGCTAGATCATAAAACCTAGAAATTCTAATTAGATCTTCTTGGCTGGCACCAGCAGGAATTCGTGGTTTAAATTTATCGTGTTCTACGCCATATAGCCAAGAAAAGAATAACATTTGTTCGGCACCACCGCGATACCAATTCCCTTGTTCATTAATATCACCTACTCTTCCTATTCCCGCACCATAACCTTGAGGCACCATAGCTGCATGTGCAGGATGATCCATTGCCGCAACAGCCATTTGCCATTCCGCAGTAGAAGAACAGCCCAAAGTTCCGATCTTTCCATTACACCAAGATTGCTTACTCATCCAAGTAAAAGCATCGTAGCCATCTGTGAGTGGCACTCCTAAAATATCCCATTCTCCTTCAGAAAAATAGCGTCCTCTTTCGTTTTGCACCACATAAGCATAACCTCTTTTAATAGCAGCTAATGCACGCTCAGCAGTCCGCGTCTTCTGTTTTCCATCTCCCCATGAATTAAAATTATATGGTGTTCTAGAAAAAATGATCGGTACTTTTTTATCGGTTTTGGGTCTATAGATATCGGTGGCTAATCTGATGCCATCGCGCATCGGCATCATAATTTTTTGCTCTATAATGGCAAGGTCTTCGAGTTCTTGTAGCACTTTATCTTGCGCATCAAGATTAAAATTAATGCTCAAAACGTAAATAAAGATCAATACAAAGCGCAGGTGGAGATTTTTCATTTTTTAAATTCTTGATTACTAAAGACAGGAAGCTATTTGTACTAATATAGGTATAATAATCCTTTTGTATGTTTAGCTTTTAGCTAGTTACTTTCACAAGCACCTTTCCTTTTGTTTGCCCAGTTTGGAATTCTCGAACAGCATCTGGTAAATCTTCAAAAGAAAATCTATGTCCTACTATAGGTTTGCCTAACTGCATAGGCTCTAGTTCATTTAATAACTTTCGCATTAAGCTAGCTTTTTCATACAAGTAAATAAGGTTAAACCCAAGTATGCCTTTATTTAACTCAATCATCTTTTGCGGATCTATTTTAGGCCTTGTAAAAAACTGATACATCATTTTTGTGTAATTGGGCTTATCAGATCTTGATGCATACCTCGCAGAACCATAAATAATCAAGCGCCCTTCCTCTGCGAGTTGATCATAGCCTGCTTTTAAAACTTCTCCTCCGATGCACTCCATGATCAAGTTTAGTTCTTTGTCTTTAAACAAAACCTCTAGATCTTCTCTGAAGGAATTGCTCCTTACCAAAACGTGATCATAGCCTTCTTTTTTACAAAAGTCAATTTTATTTAAAGAGCCAACTGTTCCAAAAGTATTTGCTTTGTAGTGTTTGGCAATACGATTTGCCCAAATGCCTACCCCACCCGCTGCACTATGTATGAGGACATTGTATCCTTCTTGAATGTTGCCTAAATTCTTTAAGCCGTAATAAGCGGTGAGCACTTGTACCAAGTACGCAGCTCCTTCTTCGTCAGACCAATCTTTGGGAACTTTAATAAGGTACCTTTGGTCAATGTTGAGCGCAGTAGCGTAAGCTCCAAATCTCGTTACGCCCATCACACGATCACCTAACTTGAAGTCTTGAACTCCAGAACCTAATGCGATGACTTTACCAGAATATTCCAAGCCTGGTGTAAACTCTCCTTTAGGAGTAGCGCTATACAAACCCCATATTGCAAAGATGTCTGCGAAGTTTAAACCGATGGCTGAAATTTGAACCTGCACTTCGTTTTCCGATGGACTTGAAAGATCGAAGTTTATGAGTTTTAAATTTTTAAGATTGCCTGCTTTGAGTGTGTATTTTTGAATGTTCATAATTTTTCTTTAGGTTTACTAAACCTTAAAGGTTTAGTAAACCTTGTTTATTTTTAAATATAAAGCTAATAATGTTATGAAAACTAACTACTGGGAGTCTTTTCACGAGACTCAATTTTATCACATCTATAATCGTGGAAACAACAAAGGCCTTCTTTTCTTTAATGAATCAAACAAGTCTTTTTTTCTTAATAAATGGAAAAGGTATTTACATCCTTACTTGGAATTGTATGCATATGTATTGATGCCTAATCACTTTCATTTTTTAGTAAAGGTAAAGCAAGTTGATGAAGCATTAAGAAAAAAAGTTGGGAGAGAAAGCTCAATCAAGGGAAGACTTTTCCTTAATAGTGAGATTGATTTCAACACCTTCTTGATTGACCAATTTAAAAGATTTTTTTCTGCTTACACTTTGGCTGTCAATAAGCAACAAAACCGTGTTGGTAGTTTATTTCAGAAACGATTTAAACGTGTCCAGGTGAACAATGAAGCATATTTGCTAAGATTAATCGCTTACATACACCATAACCCTATTCATCATCATTATTCTAAAACATACGATCAATGGAAGCACTCATCTTACAATCAAATCGTTTTAGGTGAATCTAAATTAGTGAACATTAAAAAAGTGTATGAATTGTTTTCGGATGCATTAGGAGAGTCGATTTCTATTTCTGATTTTCATTCCGACCTTTATTCTAAGTTTAAAGAAGACATAAATCAATCTGAATTAATTCCGATTTAAGAGAATTTTGCTTAGGTTTACTAAACCTTAGAGGTTTAGTAAACCTATCTCCTATCCGAAACCCAAACAGGCATCCTCCTTTTCACGCATCAACTTTTTCTCTTCTTCCGTTTTATCTCCATAACCACATAAATGCAAAAGCCCATGCGCCATAACTCGTTTTAGTTCTTGCTCAAATGAAACCTTAAAGCTGGCAGCGTTTTCTCTTACTCTTTCTACACTTATGAAAACATCTCCTGATAAAGGCTCTTCACTGTATTGAAAAGTGATGACATCAGTCAGTGTATCGTGAGCTAGAAATTCTTGGTTTTTTTGAAGGAGAAAATCATCTGTGCAAAATATGTAATTAAGTACCTGGATAGATTTATCTTCAGCTTCGGCAATTCGAAGGAGCCAATCTTCGTAAGTTCTTGGATTTTGTAAGCTAAAAACTATTTCTTCAACATGAAAGTTAATCAAGTTGTGTTCTTGATCTGGAATTTCTGGCCAGTTCAAACTAGGACAGTTTGAACTTAATCTCAACGGTACTTCCTTCATCTGAGAATACGACACCATCTGATAGTTGCCTCATTAAAAATACGCCACGACCATTTAGATTGAAGAGGTTTTCCGGAGAAGTTGGATCTGGTACATCATCGAAGTCAAATCCTGGTCCTTCATCGGTTATTCTAACAGCAAGCATTTTTTCGGTAATCTTACTGTTTAGGGTTACCTTTTTGTTTTGATCCGCTTGATTTCCATGAATTATGGCATTGGTGACCGCTTCTGTCACAGAAACTAGAATATTACCATAGAGGTCGTTTTTGATGTTACATTCTTTGATGATGTTATCAATATACGGCTGAACCTCACTGACATTTTCTGGGTCAGAATTAAGGGCAATATAAAAAGGCGAATCGTTCATAAATATCTCCGACATAATTAGAAAACCAATTTAAATAAAAAAAAGTTTCAGCCTAAGAAAAGGCAGAAACTTTTTTAGTATTCAAGCTTATTTTGCTTTCAATTCTTTAAAATACTCCTCTACCAGGAATTTATAATACGGTTTCAAGGCTGGAGAGACGGTTTTAAACATTTCTATCTCGGCTTCTCTCTTCTTGATGTATTCCTCTAATGTTGGGGGCATTTTGCGTTCTTTCTTTTGACCAATCTCTGCTTTTCTCTTATTGTCATACTCTCTTTCCCTTTCAGCCTTGTCATGCTTAAGCAACCTGGAAAGTATGTCCTGTTGTCTTTTAAGCATTTCATTAGTTAATCTTTTGTTTACAAGATCAGTTTCTGTTTTATTCATCGCATCGATCATGTCTTGAAGATCTTTAGACCCTTTGCCTTGTTCTTGAGCTTTCTTTCTTTTCTCTTCTAAAGCCTTTCTAATAGCCGCTTGTCTTTGTGCCATTTCGGCAAATTCTTTAGCTTGCTCGCCACCTTGACCACCTTTTCCATCTTTCATTTTCTTCATCATCTCTTCCATTTGAGTATTCAGACTCTTCTGGCCTTCTCCAGGTTTGTTTTTTGGAACTTTTCCCTTTTTACCTTGACTTCCTGGATTGTTACACATTTGATCCCCTTGCATTTGTTGAGCCATTTGCTGTTGCATTTGTTGCATGACTTCATCAAGCATTACGGCAAGATCATTCAAAGACTTCATGGATCTATGTTGCTGTTCTCCAGCTTGTGGTTTTCTTCTTTCTTCTAATTCATCAGTACTCTTCTTCATACTCGTTTTAATTTCCGCTACTTTTTCCATGACGAACGTTTCTATTTGAAAGATTCGCTTACTTAAAGCATGAAGGCTGTCTTCTACTATTTTGAAGTCGTCTTTGAGTTTGTATTGGTTCTGAACTAGATCAACATATCTTGGCGTGTTTACTTGAGTAAGACCAATTAGGTCAATCAATTCTTCTTGATCAAAAGAAAGAGTCACTAGATTTTCAAGCAATTGCCTTAATGCTTGCATGTCTTCTTCCATCTGCTCTTCTTCTCCTTGTTGCATTTGCATCTCCATGTCACCAGCCATTTCTTTCATTTTTCCTGCAGCACTTTTTTGAGATTTTGATGCTTTTTTATTATCCTTCTTATCTAAGCTTTCTTCACTTTTCTCCAGGTCTTCTTGAATGTCCTCCATCTGCTCTTCATTCTCATCTAAGTCCATTGGTTTTTCCAACTCTTCATTTTTCTCCTCGAGTTTTTTCATGTCCTCTTTGATCTCTTCAAATTTTTCATTGATTTCTTCTTGCTCTTTTTCAAGTTGTTCTTGAGGCTTTTCTTGCTTCTCCGTTTCTTCGGCGAGCTCTTCTTGTTCTTCCGCTAATTCTTCGAGCTTATCTATGGCCTTCTGCATTTCATGTTCCATCTCTAATTGTTTGAACAACTCCAACATTCTGTCAAGCTCCATTTCTAACTCTTCGTCGTTCATCTCCATTTCTTCCATCTTCTCTAAAGCTTCGTCTCTTTCCATTTCTTCCATCAACTCTTCTATCTGCTTCATGAGGTCCTTCATTTCTTCACTCATCAGCTCTTCAAACATCTCTTGGATTTTTTCTTGTTTCTCCTGGATGTCTTCTTCTACATCAGAAAACTCTTCTTGATTTTTCATGTTTTCTTCAAACTGCTCTTTAGCCTCATTCATCTGCTGCTCTAACTCTTTTTGTCTTTCTAAGAGTTTCTCTAATTCTTTTTTTGTTTGCCAATCCAGTTCATTTTTTTGAAGTGTCTTTTCTCTAAGTTCTTTAAAGTCCTCTTTTATTTTTTTGGATTCTTTGATGGCTTCTTCAAGATCCTTTTTTATTTCCTCGTTATTTTTTTCTTCTTGGTCTTCGATCTCCTCTAAAGTTGGCATTTCAAAAGTCATCAAATTTGTCTTTGCTGACTTAGAACCATTGACTCCATCATTATCGAAGACTTCAAAATAATAAGTCAATTCATCTCCTGGATCCAAAGCTAAATCTCTTACATCCCATGTGTAATCGTATTGCACTTGCTTACCTTTTGGCTTAGCCATTTTAATGGCTTGCAAAGCCCCTTCACCGCCTTTGTGTTTTTTGATTCTGTAATTAAAAGACAAATTTACCAAGCCATAATCATCAGAAGCATCTCCAACAAAAAAGATCAATTTGTTGTCTGTACTGTCTACAAATTTTTCAACCTTGATGTTTGGGTGCAAATCCGGAACTACTGAAATGGAATAGTTTATAGAATCCGCTTTTGGAAGATCTTTGTTTGAGATGAACAACTTATACGTTTGATCTCTCATTGCTTTTTTCTTAAAAGAAAAATCATCTTCTCCGCTTCTATTTGCTTTTTGACCTTTCTTATCTCCAGAAAAATTAATATCTATTTCATCTGTATTCAAAGAATTAAAAAACCAAGAAATGTTTGTCCCTACAGGCACGACGAGGTCTCCAATGTTAGCCAAAGATTCATCTTTTCTTCCGATGTAATTTGGGTAATCTAATTTGATGTCAAAACCAGTTATGTTGGGTCTTAGTAAAACATCTAGATCATAATTTTCAGAAATCTCTCCACTTGAACTCATTCTGAAATTTGTATTCTTTTGTACGTTGCTGAATTTGTAAGCAAATGTTGTCGCATCTACTTTATTCATTCTGTACTTATAATTATCCACTTCAATGAAAACTTCATTTGGTAAAACCTTCCCATCAACTTTTACTGTCAGAGGAAAATCGTCAAACTGCACCACTGATAAATCTTCATTTTCTACTTTAAAATGAAAAGGCGCTTCTCTTACTGTTTCTACATTGTTGTTTATCAATCTACTTGTGCCATCCTTTAAAATACTTGGAGCTGTAAAAAGCAAAACAAACAAAAGTAATAGTGGTGGTAAAGCGTATCTGAGGTATTTTTTATTTTTAGAAAGATCAATCGCTGTTTTAAAAGGAACAGGTTTGATCTCTTCACTTTTTTGATTGATACTCGCTATCAATAAAGATTTGTCTGCTTGACTTTGAGATTGCTTCTTTAATTGCAAAATATTAAGCAGTTTATCCTTCACATCTGAAAAGTGGTCTCCAATGATGGAAGCTGCTTTTTCATGACTAATCACAGAGCCTAATCTAAAATATCTAGACAATGGCATCAAGACCCATCCAAATAGTGCTGCTGAACTTAATCCGATGAAAGAAAAGAAAAGCCCTTTTCTAACGGATGTGCTGAAGTAATAGAAATACTCTAATACATTGAAAAGGATGAATAAGACCAGAATAAAGCCAATCGAATACAGAAAACCTCTAATCAGCTGATTGATGTAGTATTTACGTATAAATTGATCTAATTTTTCTATTAAAAGCTGATAATTGTCTTTTCCTTGCGTCATCTTGATAATTTATGCTTCTGCTATTCCTGTTAAAACGTTTAAATACTCCATTCAGATTAGGTTTTTAGCGTTTTTAACAGAAAAGAATACTATTTATACGGATTAAAACAATGATGTTTTCAAATTTGGATTGGTCAAATTACGGAACTTGAATATATTAATAGAATTCCTTTAATTCAAGCTTCGCTTTGTTAATGAAACGCTAAATAACACATGATAAAAGACATATTCAAAGCATTCTTCTTTACAATGGCACTTTGCTCCTTTTTTTGCTGCAAAAATGAACTAAAAGACGTTGGTTTCTTAAAATTTTACTACCCTTTGGAAGAGCTCAGAGATGGCTTGGTTTATGAATATCATCCTGTAAACAATGATACTTTGCCTGTAGATTACTGGTATTATCGCGTACACAAGATCGAAGGCGTCGATTATTTAACAGCTAACAACTATAATGAAAATTTTGAAGTCCAACAATTCGTTAGAGAAAAGGTAGAATGGGAAGGCGTGCAGCTAGTAGATTTTATACTTTATCAGCATTTGGAAAATGGCAAACAAAAACAAATAGATGTTGAAATCCAAAAAAATCAGGTTTTTCCATCTTACACCCTAGATTCTACCAAGCAGTACACCATGAAACTAAAGTGGGATCTCCCTAAAGAAGAAGGGACTTTTATCACCATTGAGCGAAAGCGAAAATATTTAAACAAAGGTGAGATCAATTTTGAAGGGAAGGAAATACCTTGCGTTGTTTTTAAACTAAACGAGCACATTGAGCATTTTATAGAAGACGATGGTTACTTAGAACCAGAATACCCGGGCGTTGAGATTTATGCAGAAGGGCTGGGCATGGTTTATTTTAAAAAAGTACTTGGTGAAGGAGTGGAAATGGAATATGAATTGAAGGCAAAATACTCGATGGAAGAATTTGAAAAATTATTTGACAAAACATTAAAATAAGCGTTTACATAGGCATGCGTTTTAAAATAATCTACATATTGATCTGGTTTTGCTGGGGTAACTTTTTTACTCTACAGGCACAAGTCGAACCACCAGACTTTCTATGTGTGAAAAACGACACCCTTTTCTGGAACATCCCTTTCAACGATTGCGGCCCTTTTGAACAATACACCATTTATTTTTCAACAAACGAAAATGGCCCTTTCACCGTACTTGATTTTACCAGTTTTATGAGCCAAGATTTTTATCATCATCCTAATCCCGCAGGAAATCAATATTATTATTACCTCACTTCCGAACATGATTGTCCAGGAGAATTTTCTATTCCTTCAGACACTTTAAATAATCGTCCACCGAGGGTAGGTGCCATCATTAGTGTGAGCAATGAAGGTACAGGTGTAAGAATTGATTGGGAAGCCAGTGAATCTCCAGAAGCAAATGCTTACATCATCTATCGAATTGAAGACAATGGCACCTTTCCAATTGATACTGTCAGTAATACGTTGACCTATCTGGATGTAGGAGCCGATCAAGATTTACAATCCGAATCCTACTTTGTAGTGGCTTTAGATGCTTGCGAAAACAGTAGTGTTTTTGGAGAAGCGCATAACACAATTTTTCTTATTACCGAAGTAAGCGATTGTGAGCAAAGCGTTCGTCTTAGCTGGAATCCATATGATGATTGGGATCAAGGTGTAGCAAGGCAAGAGCTTTGGGTTCAAACCGGAGCTGCTCCTGTTAAAATCACAGACCTTCAAGCTGATGCTAGCGAATTTATTTTTGAAGGCTTAGTCGACAATCAACTGTACACCTTTTTTATTCAAGCTGTTCAGTCTGGAGATGAAGATGTTCTTTCCATTTCAAACATTGTTTCATTTACGGCTGATATTATCAGCCCTATTACGGAACAAAGTATTTATGCTGTTCAAACAAATGCGGATAATACGGTAAGTATAGAGTGGCGATGGAATCCTGATGCAGAATTACAAGCTTATACAATTTGTAGCAGCGATCAGGAAGGGAATGTAATTTCCCAAACCATAAACAACCCATCTACTTTGGCTTTTTTAAACACTTATAATGAAGGAGCTACTTTAGGTGCTGAAGAGGTATATACCTTTGAGATAAAATCAACAGACCTTTGCGACAGTTTAAAAACCAGCAATAAAGTAAGTAACATCCTCCTTCAAGCAAAACAAATCAATACCTCTAGTAATCAAATTGAGTGGACAGATTTTATGATGGAAAATGCAGACTTCGATACTTATGAATTGTATCAGATCTCACAAGGACAAGAATTCCTCCTTGGTACTTTTTCCATGAGCGAAACAAACTTTGTAGATGAGTTTGACCCAGTTGCAGCTGGAGATCAAAGTTTTTGTTACTACGTTTTGGCGAAAGCCAAATTAAGCTTAAGGAGTGGTGAAGAAGTAGAAGCTTTTGTGAGATCAAATACCGTCTGTGTACAAAAAGCTGCTTATGTTGTTGCACCAAATGTATTTGCACCCTTAGGCAAAAACTCGATATTCAAACCAGTTTTATTCAATCGAAATTCCTTAAATCAATACGAATTAAACATCTGGGACAGATGGGGAAGTTTGGTTTTTACAAGTAATGATCCAAGTATAGGTTGGGATGGCACAAAAGATCGAAGGCTTATGCCTAAAGGAGTTTATCCTTTTTCTGTAAAATTAATTATGAATGATGGAAGTGAAAGTATAGAGAAAGGATCCGTCTTACTTTTTAAATAACTTTCCTTTTTTGCAAAGCTTTACTTTTCGTGCTACTAATTGTTCGACTCTCCAATAATGAATCAACTCACCTAAGATTAGAATTAACCAACCAGAAACAAAAAGTAAATTTCTGCTCCATTCAAAGACCGTGGTCCAGTCTTCAATAAAATTTCTGATGATCAATAATTCTACGGCAATGACGAGCGCTGTTAAAAAGAAAAAAACGATGCTGACTGCTCTAGAGTTTTTCAAATATTTTGGGATCATCTTATTCTTCGTTCTTCCAAAGGCCGTTGAATACTTCTCCTTATAAGGATCCATTTTAATCAGCTGCTCAAAAATAAAGGAAGCTTTTTCGTATTCCATTTGATAATGATAAGCTTCAGCTTTTAGGTAAAGCAGCTTATTGTAGATGTTTTCGTGGTCAACAAACTGAATGTTATGAATAATCGAAGCTTCAATGGCTTCGTCTACTAGGTATAAAAACTTATCAAATTCGTTGAATTCAAAAAGGGCGCAAAGGTAAGAGACCTGTAATTCGAAAAATTCATTGAGTTCTAGCTCATTGATTGCGCGTTTATTTTCTTCATAGAACCTAATAATCTCTCTTAGCTCAGCACCCTTGAGGCTCTTGAACTCATGATATACATTCGAAAGATAATCTGACGATAATCGCCGAGGCATCTTATTAAGGATTTAGGTTATAAATTACTGGTCTACTGGGGGCCGCGTCCAAAGAAAAATTTGGCACCTGCATATTTAACAAATAAAAACCATCTTTGATTCCTTTTGGGACGAAAATTAACTCAGTAATGGTACAATTTTTTCTCACTTTGTCGGGATAAGCCCAAAATATCTTATGCGCAGCAAGTTTTCCTTCGTCTTTTTCTCGATCGACAGAAGGCATGTCTACTAAAAGATGTTCTATGCCTAATTCTTTGATGTACTCCATGCCCTTAGGGCTTATGTAGGTAGGATTTTTATATGAAAAGTCCTTAACCCTTCTTTCCTCGCCATGGATTCCAGTACTTATGATTAATGCCTTGGCCTTTGTTTTCTTGATGTGTTTCTTGAGTAGAGCCTTTGTAACTAAGGTGTCGCCTTGTTTATTATGTTTTGGTTTAATGTGTACCAGCTGTGCATAAAGCATGAAATCTTTAAGCTCGCTGCCTACACTGTACTTTTCTTTGCTGATATGTCCTACACATTCGGTGTGTGTACCATTACCGTGAGGATTAAAAAAAACGTTGTAAAAATTAACGGGACTACCCTCAGCAGTAGAACCTACAAAGCCCTCTGTCCTTACCGGTTCAAAAATTGGATCCGGCGCATAAAAGCACTTAGGGTTAGCCGCTCCACTTTTTAAAGGAAAGGATAGGTCTATCCCTTTAGAAAAGTCGACCTTATATTTCTTTTTATTTATTTTAATGATTGCTTTCATGTCTTAATTTCTAGTATCTATTCCCCAAGCTAGCTTTTCGCGCATGGTCGATAAAAATCCTCTATCCGGTAATTCCACTAAGTTTACTTTGTAGTCATTCTTTCTAATGGCAATTTGGTCCCTAGAAGAAATGGTTTCAAACCTAGAGTCCAATGTACAGAGGAAATATTCTGCACGTCCTTTTACTTCAAATGATATGATGGAATCATCAGAAATCACCAAAGGCCTAACGCTCAAATTATGTGGCGCTACTGGAGTCAAAACAAAATTATTACTGTCTGGAAAAACAATTGGCCCACCACAAGAAAGCGAGTAACCAGTCGAGCCAGTAGGCGTTGATAAAATAATCCCATCAGCCCAATAAGTTGCTAAAAAAGCACCATTGATGTAAGTGTTGATGGTAATCATCGAAGAGGTGTCTCTTTTTAAAATGGTAAAATCATTGAGTGCGAATTTCATCTCGCCAAAAAGGTCTTGATCCGATTCTAAAAACAACATGGTTCTTGGATTGAGACTGTAGCGGTCGTTCCAAATTAACTCAATGGTTTCTTTGATCATTTGCTTATCAATGCTGGCTAGAAAACCCAATCTTCCCAAGTTGATCCCAAGGATCGGAACATTCTTATCTCTGATTGCAGTTACGGCGTCCAATATGGTCCCATCCCCTCCCATAGAAATCAAAAAGTCAAATTTTTTCATTTTGAGGTCGATGTGCCCATCAAATATGCCCACGTCTTTGCTTAATGTAATTCGCTCCTTGAATTGCTTAAAATATGGTGCATAGATGAATACATTGGCATCCCTTGCATGCAAAGCATCCAAGAGCTCTTGTAAATAAGGAATATCTTTATCCTTTACCAATCTTCCATACACTACAACCTGCATTGTCTACCGCTTTTTAAAAAGTAAGACTAAAGTCTAAAAATACGCCTTTTTCGCCTAGTTGGTTCATACTATACTCAATCAAGAAAACTTTATCGTAAAACATGACCAAATTAAGGCCTATCCCACCACCCCAAAGGAATTGATTATCAAGATCTCCATAATGATCATAAAAGGAAGTGTGTACAAAGCCAATGTCGTTATTGACGCTGAAATAAGCTTTTACAGGCATTTCTCGCATTCGTTTAATCGGCATCAATTTTCCTAATTGGAAGTTCTTTTCTAGAAAGGCATACCTAAACGATGTTTTAAGCATCCCAAAGTCTTGGCCATCGATGACATAGAGTTCGTAACCATTCATGGTGTCTTCTCCATAGCCCATAGAGTTGAGGTGAGTATAGGGTTGTTTGCCTCGTAGTAAATTAGTTTTCAGGATCAATATAGACTCCAGGCTATACTTGGCATTGAAGGAATGATAATTTGCGTATTTAAATTTAGTCGTCAAACTATTTACATCATCTGAAATCCCTAAACCTTCTTTTTTGACGTCAAGAGAAAGTAAGTACCCATTCAATGGAAAAGGCTTGATGTCTCTTTTATCGATTGTACCTATGTACTGTAAGGTGAATTGTTTTTGATTGTTTTTTCCATTTAAGAAGTATTCGGGATTTAAATCAAAGGCAATCCGATCACTAATGGTATTGTCACTGTAAATGAGTTTAGCCGAATGGTAGACATACAAACCAGGTCTGTAAGAAAGTCCTCCTCCTATTCGGAAGCGACTCAGTTGAAACTGCTCTTCGAAGCCGTCAAAAAGTAATTTGTTTTCACTGGTGATGTAAGCAATTTCTTTTCGTCTTGCAAAAAACACATTCGCAAAAAAGCCTAAAGTCTGCGCTTTATTCAGTCCTGGGACGAAGTAATCCAATTCATATTTTTTGGTATAGCCATCTTGGATGGTCAGTTTCAATTTATCCGCATTACCAGTTGGGTTTAGGTAACTGACTCTGATGCCGTAATTTACTCTTTTAAAAGAATGGTTTTGTTCCTGCCACCAGACATTAAAATTTCTATCCGCAAGTTCAAAGATCGGATAAGGATAGAGGTACCAGTTTTCAACGACTTCTATGGTGAGTACTAAGCTTTGCTCATCACTCCAATCTTTTACATTTATTTCTGCTTTGACAAAAAGGTTGGTGTTGAGGACGTTTTTTTGGCTTTGATCAATTTCTGCTTGCAGCTTTTCTTGAGGGATGCTTTCCCCTTTTTTGAAGGTCAACTCACGCAAAATAACCCTATCTCTGGTTTTTTTATTTCCGGTAATGACAATATCCTCTATAAGTACTTCTGCCTGAGCAAGAAGCGCTGTTGATATTATGAGAAAACAATATGTGAGTAAGAGTCTGATCAAATAATTCCTTGTCTAAAAGATAAAGCTAGGCATTTAACGTGGCTTTATCCATAGAAGTTGTTTTGACTAGGCCAAATGAGCATCATTAGTCGACATATTGATTGCCTTTAGACAAATCTGTTTTATTCCTTTTTTGTATTTTTAGAAAGCTTAAACCATTCAGCATTGAAAATACATTCCAGTCTAATACTTATCCTTTTTCTCTTTGGCTGTGTATCCTCCAATAAATTTTTATACATCTCTAAAGAAAAACCCACCTTCATTCCTAAACTTTTTGAAGCGGGATTTATTTCAAAGGATAGTGTAGCAGAATTTGGTTCTGTATTTAATAAAGCCGGTGACGAATTTTACTTTGGGGTAGATTTATCGGGAAGGGCAGAGATTAGGTATTCAAAACTAAATGGCCATTCCTGGACAGCACCAGCAACTATTTTTTCTGATTCGCTTTATAGTTTTAATGATCCATTTCTTTCATTAGATGGAAACCGCTTGTACTACATTTCTGATTTGCCAAGAAATGAACAAGACACTACAATGGACTATGACATTTGGTACTCAGAAAAAAATGGCTTGGGATGGTCTGCTCCAATCAATGCCGGTGAGCAAATCAATTCTGATGCTAATGATTTTTACATTTCATTTACAAATGATGGGGCCTTGTATTTTGCCACCAACAAAGATGCAGAAGAAAAGAGAAAACATGATTTTGATTTATATCGTTCTGAAATGATAGACGGAGTATTTCAAAAAGCAGAATGGCTTCCTGGCGCCATTAATACCAAATGGCGTGAGACTGATCCTTTTGTAGCTCCTGATGGTTCTTACCTTATCTTTTGTTCGTGGAGAAAATCTGGTTTTGGTAAAGGAGATTTATACATCAGTTTTAAAAACGACGACGGTACCTGGTCGGCAGGTAAAAACATGGGTGATCAAATTAATACTGCTGGCTATGAGCTTTGTCCTTTTGTATCAAGAGATGGGAAGTATTTTTTTTATACCAGTGAGCAGGATATTTATTGGGTGAGTGGGACGGTGATAGCCGGATTGAAAGAATGAAGTATTTTCTTTTTTAAGATGAACAAATAGTTAACCCCAATTGTGATAAACATTAGCAAATGGTTCTGGAAGGCAAGTCGGCTACCATAGATTTTTTATAATCAATTTACGGTAAATCAATACATATCATTCTTTGGGATAACATTACGAATTCATATAACATAAAGAAGCTAGTCATTCCGTTCTAACAATTATTATTTTAGTTAAAAAAGAAGATGTTTTTGATATTTGATCTTCATTTAAGTCTTGCTTTATAAATAAAAATAAACAGTATAAGATAACAACAAGCTCCCTTAAAATATAAGCTAAAATTAAAATATCTAACAAAGATTCATTTTTGATTTTTTTCACTGAGTAAAATTTAAAGTACTCTTTGTTTCTAAGACCACAATGTTTGCCTTATCTCTAGCCAGCTAACTCCTGTTTATCGTCTTTCAGACGCTCGTAAAACTGTCTTAAACTTCCATCTAATTCGTCTACTTTCAGCACTATGCTTTCAAACATAATTTCACAGACTTGTTGGATGTCTTTTTCTGCAGTCAATAAACGATATTGCTTATCTTTCTTTTGCTGATATTGATTCAGCAACGTTACTTGTCTGATAAAGCTTTGGAACAACTCATTTAAGCGTCTTATCTAGTGGGCCTGGTGTGGCAGTTAATATTCTTTGCATACGTATTTATTACTTCCAGCTGCTTGATTAAGCGCATACAGTTATTTAAAAAGTTCCTTATTTGCTAAAAAACAACGGCTCATATTGTCTTCGTATATCTCCCCTTTTGTTGTTGATGATAGGGTCGCAATTGGGCCTCGAACTATTCTCATTTTACTATAGATAATGCCAAAATCATATTTTACACTTGTGCTACATGACAGCAAGCCTCTACTTTGCAATTCCCTAAATGCTAAAAACACATCTTTTTTTAATCTGTCCAGGTGATCTAAGATGATTAACTTCTTTTCCAACTCATATTCTCGATAAAAAGACAAGTTATTGTCTGTTATTCTTTTCAAGCCTATCACATCTTCCTTCAGGCATCATACTCGCTAATCTTGTAATCAAATGCGCCTTTCCATTTCCACTACTCACTTGTACTGAAGCATGCAAAGTATCTTCCATTTTGTAACTCGCATTTCTTAAACAAGCTAAACTTACTCCCATAATGAAAAAAGACCTACATGTATGTTAGGCTTTCCTAAAAACATATTAAATCTGTATTATTCTATATGAATTATAATTGTT
>CALDYJ010000112.1 GCA_937941095.1 uncultured Saprospiraceae bacterium
TAAATTCAAAGGTGTGAAAGAAAATGAGGACGAGGACGAGGACGAGGATGAGGATCAGGATGAAGATGAGGATGAAGATGAAGATGAAGATGAAGATGAGGATGAAGATGAAGATGAGGATGAAGATGAGGATGAGGATGAATTGGAAGATGTAATTGAAGAACTAGAAGATTGTTATGAAATAGTATTTCCATTATCACTAATGGATAAAAATGGAGTTTTATTGATGGCAAACAACAAGGAAGAATTAATCGAAATAATTATTGAAAATAATAAGTTATCAATTGTATATCCGTTTTCCTTAATGAATCTTGAAAATGACATAGTATATATTAATACAGCTGATGATCTAAAAGAATTAGATGTTGATTGTGAGTAGATGCTTTTCTGTTTGATGACATTATGAAAAAGCGCAGTCTATATACAAAGACTGCGCTTTTTTTTGTGAACTCAGATCTGATTTAGTTAAATGAGAAACCTGACAAATCAAAAAGTCTAATTTGACAAAAGCCTGTTAACAATCAAAGTATATAAGACCATCTAAAGTAATTTTGCTAAATTGCTTGCACTTAACTAACAGTGGTTTAATTCTTGTACCAAAGCAAGTTAACTAATATCCCCCGCCTTGATTGACCAAATATTTAGCTTTTAACTAATATGTATACCATGAGATCCAATACTTTTATCCTGTTTTTTTTAAGTTTAGCTTTTTCATTTTTAATGTTCAATTGTGCTGACGATAACAGCAGTGAGCAAATCAGTGCTAAAGAGATTAAGGTCTACATGACCGATTGTCCTTTTGATGCCGAAGAAGTAAACGTAGAGATTTGGAATGTTCGATTAGAGCATGATGATGGTGAATCTACTTATTTAAACACAGCTTCGGGTGTCTATAATCTTTTGGATTTTCAAAACGGTGTTGACTTTTTATTGGCTTCTGGTCTTGCTGCTGTTTCTGATTTGAAGAATATTTATTTCGAACTTGGGCAGAATAATACGATAGTAATCGATGGCGAAACTTTTCCATTAGTTTTGCAAGGAGACAATGAAGTTAAAGTAAAATTTGAATTAGGAAATATCTTAGGAGATATGGAATTCCTAGTTGAGTTTTATGCTTGCAATTCGATCATTGAATCCAATGGCGAATATTTCTTAAAGCCTGTTATAAAGTTTAAAGGTGAAAGAAAAGATGGTCAAGGAAATGGGGATATTGATTTAGCAGATGTTTTAGAGTTTTTTGAAGATTGTTACACCCTAGTTTATCCCATCCAGATAGAAGATTTTGATGGTAACATTTTACCAGCCAATGATAAAGAAGAATTGAATGAAATATTAGTTAATAATGATGATCTTAACTTAATATACCCAATTACTTTAGAAGATAGAGATGGTGTGCAACTGAGCATAGCAAGAGAACAAGAATTAGAGGATTTAGCTGTTGATTGTTTTGAAGATAACAGTGAAACTGCTTTAGAACAATTATTGGCTAGGTTAAGAGAGTGCTATGAAATTGTTTATCCAATTTCATTTACAGATGAAGCTGGTGAAACTTATACAGTTCAAAATGAGGCTGAACTCATGATGTTGATTGATCAAGTAGAAATAGAAGATGTGGTTTTACCTGCAGATCTATTAGACGAAAATGGTGAAACAATTCATGTCGAGACTTATGAAGGATTGATTGCATTAATCATTGCCTGTAATTAAAGATTAGCCTTAATTAATTTTCAAGTTTAAAATAAATGACGTCGCTTGTATTCATGTCAGCATTTAAAATAAATTGTTGCCTGCTCATGCCATCGTCTACAATTACCGCGACTGTATTAGGAGATATCTCGCCAAGATTATGTGCATACAAAATAAGATAGTTGGGAACTGCTGCATCATCGTCTAAAAACACATCAACTTTATGCTGTTCGTTTTTTATGGTGTATTTTTCTAAGATCCAATTTCCATTGTAGTTTAAGGAAATGATGTCTCCATCATCCTTTTGATGGTCATAGACTGTTATGCTTAAGGTTTTGTTTTTAACCTTAATGGTTTCTCCTTTTTTGATTTTACGATTCTTTATTTTTTTGACTTTATTGTTTTCATCCCATTTTAAATCTACTGGGCCTTTATTCTTTTGTGCGAAGGTCACGTTATAGGTTGTTGCGACTTCACTTTCTAATTCTTCTTCCAAGACCTTTTTTAAATGAATTTTTCCAGGACTGCACGGAACATCACTGATGTGACCTTTTCCAGCCCATTCTCCTTCTAAATGCATGCTGTTGTTGTATTCATAGAAGCTTAAATCCGCACTTTTCATACAGGTTTCAATGTGCCTTAGTTCTTTATGAGTATTAATGTAATTTTCAACTTTGACGTCTTCATATTTTAATACAGTTCCATCCCAGTAACCTGTAAATGTTTTTTCATAAGAGAGGTACCCTTTGTTTTCAGCAAACTTTGCCCGACATACTAATAGGCCTTCAACTTTATTTCCTTTTTGAGAAATTTCTACGTGAAGTTTTCCACTAATGTCTTTATAGGCCGGTTGACCTTTCCAAGTTAATTGAGATATTTTACCTTCCCATAAACCATTGAGATCAACTTTTTCTTTTTGCTTTTCTTTTTGCAATTCTTCCTCAGATTTTTTGGGAAAATTTATTTCAACTTGTGCAAAGCTCGTTTGACAAATTAACATAGTATTTAAAAGCAAACAAATAAGATATTTCAAATTATACATTTTTAATAAAGAATACGGTCTAAGGTCTATCTATTACTATCATTAGAATTTTCTTCCCTTCTTTGATTTAAATCTTTTTTGGATTACAAAGTGAACTGTTCTATTATGAAGACTCAAATTCTCGTAAGCTTCATTTCCTGCAAACGAATCATTGTTGAGTGTATTGTCAAAACTTCTTGAATACAATACGCCAAGTGCAAATGCTCCTTTGTTGAAACTAATTGAACCACCCAAGATGTAACCAAAATCAAATTGATTGAAAGGTTTGTCATCGGCATTGTCAAAATCAGAAAAACGAACTTTTGATGATGTTCCTCCATCATTGGTTTCTGTAAAGCCACCAGCATTTGCTGCAGCATAAAGACCCGCATTAAAATATAAACCTAAGCCAATTGGTTTGATTCCTCCAATTAATTGACCACGGATTTGATCCATGTTGTATTTTTTAGAAATCGTTTCTGAAAATTCTTCAGAAAATTTAGTCTTATGATAAAGCAATTCAGGTTGAATGTATAGTTTTCTGTTGAAGCTATAACGATAAAATAGGCCAGCTTCCCAAGAGAAATCTTGGTTCCAAGATCCTGATCGATTATTAGCAATGGCATTAGCATTTCCAAAACTTGCTTTCACTCCAAATCGTTCATTACTTTTTTTACCCCTATTTATGGCCATGTCGATGATGTCATCGACTTTTACTTTGTCGTCTGGATTTTTAGGAGTGGGTGTATCTTGCACAGTAGGTTTATCTGCTGTCTTTGGTAAAGCCATTTTTTCTTTAATGTCAAATACTGGAGTAATCGATCCATCTAAACCATTTACATCATCGTAAACTTTCCAAATGACGACCTTATCGGTTCCTGCCTCTACTTCTCCAACGTCTCCTTTTAAACTCTCTGGTAAAAATGTCTTACCGGCATCTCCTTCAAAACTTAAATCGACTAAGTAGATAGCTCCTGGTTTTCCTTCTAGATCGTAAGTAACAATGATGTCTTTATCCGTTGTGCTGACTTTAATGTTTTTTGCATCCTGTGCAAAAGTGTTGCTTATTAAAAAAATGCTTAATGTAATGGCAAAGATTGATTGTAGTACTTTCATGATATAATTTTTTGCGTATGGTGTTTTATATATTATCAAGGACGTGAAGAAATCTGGAAAGTTGCTCACTTTTTTCAAATATAACATACTTTTAAGATTGCCTTTAAGGAAATGTTATGATATTTGGATAAATCAGCTGATTAGTCAATTAGCTAATGTGGCAATGGTTTATAGACTTGGTTCTTTGTATTTCAAGTAAATCAAGCGACTAACTTTTGTTCTTATCTCAAAACACATAGATGAAAGCTTTTAAAATTTAGACACAGCGGTTCACAGCCATGCAATGCGTTATGCAGCACCTTTGAGGGGCTAAAACTATCGTATCTTTTGATAAGATTATTGATCTTTTGTAGTAAAAAGAAAATTAGACAATGGCTTTGTGGACTTTGTATTTTGTCTTTCAAAATCTAAGCCTCTAGCTTCAAAATGCTAGTAGTTCTTTCCCGGATACTTTTGCACAAGCTAGGATCATTAATGAGCGAAACACCATAACTGGGAATGATAGTTTTCATTTTCTTTTTCCAATCTTCGCTTTTCATCTCATTAGGAAAACATTGCTCAAGCAAATTTATCATGATGGAAACGGAAGTAGAAGCCCCTGGTGAAGCCCCCAATAAACAAGCTAGATTTTTATTTTCATTTGAGACGATCTCTGTTCCAAATTTTAAAACTCCTCCTTCCGCTTTATCTTTTTTAATGATTTGTACTCTTTGTCCTGCAGTGATCAATTTCCAATCTTTTGGTTTTGCTAGCGGGTAAAATTTTTGTAGAAATTTAAAACGATCTTCTTCAGATTGAAAAACTTGTTCAATTAAATATTTCGTGAGATCAATGTTGTGGATACCTGCTGAAAGCATTGGCCAAACATTATGTGCTTCAATGGATAATGGAAGATCAAAGTAAGAACCTTCTTTTAAAAATTTTGTAGAGAAAGCAGCGTAAGGACCAAACAACAAAGAACGTTTACCATCTAGCATTCTTGTATCCAAATGCGGCACAGACATAGGAGGCGAACCCGAAGCGGCCTTGCCATAAACTTTAGCTTCATGTTGCACAACAATCTCCGGGTTTGTGCAACTTAAAAATTGTCCGCTTACTGGAAATCCACCATAACCTTTTCCTTCGGGGATTCCAGATTTTTCCAAGAGAAGCAATGCACCGCCTCCTGCACCAATAAAAACAAAATCACTTTGAATTCCTTTCTCAAGATTGTTTTCTAAATCTTTAACATCAATTTGCCAGTGATCTTTTCTTTCAATTAAGTCTACAACCTCATGAGCAAGATGGATTTCTACACCTTCACAAGATTGTAAATATTCTATCATGCCTCTAGTGATGGCACCAAAATTGACATCAGTTCCAATGGCCATTCTTGTAGCTGCGATCATTTCGCTTTCGTCTCTAGCATTCATCATCAAAGGAATCCAATCACTTATTTCTTTAAAGTCTTCGCTGAAAGTCATGTCTTTAAAGATTCCATATTTGGTTAAAGCTGCATATCTTTTTTTTAAAAAATTGATGTTGTCTTCTCCCCAAACAAAACTCATGTGATCAATGTCATTGATAAATGGACTTTTGTAATCTAGGTGTTTATTTTCTTTTAGGAATGACCACAGTTGTTTAGAAATTTCAAATTGCTCGCTGATCTTAAGTGCCTTGCTTATGTCGACTTCTCCATTTTCACGCAATGGAGTATAATTTAATTCACAGAAAGCAGAGTGTCCAGTTCCCGCATTATTCCATGCATCTGAACTTTCTGCACCCACTTTATTTAATCTTTCATAAATGCAAATGCTTGCATCAGGAATCAGCTGTTTTATCAAGACACCAAGAGTTGCACTCATTATCCCAGCTCCTATTAAAGTAAAATCTTTTTTCATGCTTGCAATTTATTATTAAATTGTGAAATGCTGAATAAAATATTTCTTGTTATTTATCTTGCCTCGATGGCTAATGTCCTTTTTTCTCAACATGATGCATTTGATGTCTTGAAGAAAAGTATAGCATACCATGATCCTAATGGAAATTGGGAGAACTTTCATGGAATTTTGAACATTAAGGTTCAACGAACTGACAAAGAAGATGCCATTAGAAGTGTAGTGATTAATAATGCAAAACAGAAATTTAAATTTAGAGGGCATTATGAAGAAGGTATTCTATATTATTATGTAAATAAAAATAAAAGTGGTTTCCTTTGGGATGGTAATTCCGAAGTTGATAAAAGTTTGATCCAGAAGTATAAAATTTCAAAAGAAAGAGCAGTCATGTATAAAAACTATTTTACCTATTTATATGGCATGCCTATGAAGCTAGGAGATGAAGGCACGATTATCGATCCAAAAGTAGAAGAGGTTGATTTTTATGGCAAGCAATATTTTAAGATGAAGGTAAATTATAAACCAGAAGTTGGAAAAGACATTTGGTATTTTTATTTTAATAAAAGCACCTTTGCTTTAGAAGCTTATCAGTTTTTTAATGATGAATCCAAAAATGATGGTGAATACATTTTGTTTAATGGTTTAAAAGAGATTGATGGAATAAAAATGCCAAAAGAAAGAAAGTGGTATTACAATAAGGATAAAAAGTATCTCGCGACTGACCTTTTGTATTAGTAATCATCAACTCCGGTCATTTGTACTTTTGCCGTAAACTTGAGTTCCAGATTAGTTTGTATGTTTCAATTTCTACTCGTACTATGGAAGTGAAAAATTATCTTGTTATCCAATAAGCAGAAACCAAACTCTTGCAAATTTTTTATTTTGTTTCATAAATTATTTAGATGGAAGGAATAGCATTATTAGTTTTATTGACATCAGGATTTTTCTTGATGAAATACTTCAACAAGAAAGAAAAATGGATTCTTCCCCAGAAAGCCTTCCCTTTGAAGTGGAGAACTATACTTGTTCAACATGTAAATTTTTATAATGCACTTGATGCAAAAGAGAAAACCAATTTTGAATATCGAGTGCATGAATTTTTATTGAATTATAGAATTACGGGAATTAAAACTTCAGTAGCGGAAGAAGATAAAGTACTTATTGCAGCATCTGGGATCATGCCAATCTTTAAGTTTCCAAAGTGGCGATACACAAATTTGTCAGAAATCTTATTGTATCCAAATACTTTTAATCAAGATTATAAATTAGAAGGAGAGGGCAGGAATGTTTTGGGAATGGTGGGTACAGGTCCTATGGAAGGCATCATGATATTATCAAAGCATGCTTTGCATTTAGGTTTTGACAATGATTCAGATAAAAAGAATACAGCTTTGCATGAGTTCATTCATTTGATTGATAAAATGGATGGGAGTATTGATGGCATTCCGGAATTATTAATTGATAAGCCTTACGTTTTACCTTGGTTAGATTTGATTAAGAAGAAAATTGATGAGATTTATAAAGGGGATTCAGATCTGAATCCTTATGGAGCTACAAATGAAATTGAATTCTTTGCAGTAGCTAGTGAATATTTTTTTGAAAGACCTAAATTGATGGCCGATAAACATCCAAAATTATATGCAATGTTGGAGGATATCTTCGATCATGATATGGATGATCGAACGCTTTTTAAACCTAAAGAAAAATTAGGAAGGAACAGCCGATGTCCATGTAATAGCGGGGAGAAATTTAAAAGATGCTGTGGCAGAGCTCATTTTTAAATGCTTATTGAAAAAGAACATTCATCACTAATTGTTTTTTAGTGATGAATGTTTAAACCCTTTTATCCTAAGAGGTTTTGAAGTTTCATAGCTAAGCCCATGTCACCAGATATTTTTACTTTTCCACCCATGACTGCCATCATAGGGTTTAAATCTCCTGATCTTAATTTTTCCAAAGTTTCAACACTAGTGGTAATGGTGCAGTCTGCCTCTTTGTCGTCTCCTGTTACTACATTTGCATCACCTGAGCCATCAATGTGTACTACGTTTTCATCTAAGACAAATTTTATGCTACCTCCTACAGGAGAAGCTTTGTCAGCTGCATTTTGAAATTGTTCAATAATTAAATCAACACTCATTTTATAATTTTAATATTAACTAAAAGCTTTTTCGTTCTTTTCTACTATGGTTAAACAATCAGGACTCATCAAAGTTTCTTTGCAAGATTTAATCTTAGGCAACTCATATTTGAAAAAGTACTTCATTGTAAGGACTTTGTTTTCATAAAAAGTCACTTCATAAGTTGTATTTCCTGTGATAATTGTTTGTTTTGCTACGGTAGCCATTTTGAGCCACTGCCAAGCAATGACAATGTTGCTCATCATCTCCATGAAGATAGTTGCATCTGATATGTAGCGTTCATGATCTCCGCTCATGGCATATTGCAATAAATGCATAATGACTTCTTCCAGTTCTTTAGAAGCATTTTTCAATTGATCTGCATAAGGCTTTAATTCATCAAATGCACTTGCTGCTTTAATGCTTTCTATCATTTCTTTGGTAAGCTGCTTAACAGCTTCACCATTTTTCATAACAATTTTACGTCCAAGTAAATCTAAAGATTGAATTCCAGTAGTTCCTTCATACAAGGCCATAATTCTTATGTCTCTGTAATATTGCTCTAATGGAAAATCTGTGCAAAAACCATATCCTCCAAATATTTGTAAACCATTATTGATGGATACTCTACCCATTTCAGAAGGGTAGGTCTTAGCAATGGGAGTCAAAATTTCTAAAAGATTATCGTACTTTTCTTTTTGTTCATCAGGACCAAAGTCAGCAAGATCTTGATACATTGAAGCATGTAACAATAAGGAAACTGATCCTTCTGTGATTGCTCTTTGGAGGAGTAACATTCTCCTGACGTCAGGGTGATTTATGATGGAAGTTTGTTCTTCGTCTTTATTTTTTTGACCACCAGATTTAATCCTCCTGCCTTGTGGTCTTTCTTTGGCGTATTGCAAAGAGGCATGATAAGCAGCAGTAGCCGTTGAGGCTGCAGTCATTCCTACATCTATTCTTGCTCCATTCATCATTTGAAACATACACGCCAATCCTCTATTGGCATCACCGATGAGCCAACCTTGGCAGTCATCTTTTTCTCCAAAAACCAAATGAGTCGTACAGTAACCTTTTTGGCCCATCTTCTGAAAATCTCCTGCGGTTATGACATCATTGTTTTCCAGATCTCCAGAAGAAGTGATTCTCTTCTTAGGGACAACAAACAAAGAGATTCCCTTAGTACCTTTTGGTGCTCCATCTATTCGTGCTAAAACTAAGTGGATCATGTTATCTACGTATTCATGGTCTCCACCTGATATAAAAATCTTTTGACCTTTTATTTTATAGGATCCATCATCATTTAGAAAAGCAGCACTCGTGAGATCCGATAAAGAAGAGCCGGCCTGAGGTTCAGTAAGACACATTGTTCCGCCCCATTTTCCAGCTATCATGTTTGGGACGTAGGTATCTTTAAGTTTTTGTTCGCCAAAATTTACAATTAAGTGTGCAGCACCGCCCGTAAGACCAGTGTAGCCTGGCATACTGTTATTTGCTGATTGGGCGATGTGAGCACTAGCTGTTTGGATAGTACTAGGTAATTGTAAGCCACCATCCTCATAATTGAAAACTGATCCTATCCATCCATTTTCGCCGGCATCTTTCATAAATTGTCCAATGACAGGATGAACAATAACTTTGCCGTCTTCATATCTGGCAGGGTCCTCATCCATTTCTTTAAATACAGGAAACATTACTTTATCACCATATGTTTTCACCGCATCTAACATGATGTCAAAACTTTCTTTATCGTAATCCTTATATTGTTCCAGTTGACAAAGGTCTTTTACTTGAAGTACTTCATGTAAAATGAAGCGAAGATTGTCCATTGAAATGTAGTTCGCCATATTTATTATTTTCAAAGTAAAAATAGTGCTTTTATGTGTAAACTTAGGTATTTAAGCTGGTCCTTTAAATTTTGTACGCAATATGATAAGTCAAAGGTATAGGAAATCAATTATAGTTAGCAAAGAAGCGCTTGATCAATTAAATCATGTAAATAATGTTGTCTTTTTAAAATGGGTTCAAGACATTGCAGGAGAGCATTGGCTTAGTAGGTCAAATGAAGACTTTAACCGTAAATATTATTGGGTCGTTTTAAATCATTTTATTGAATATAAAGGACAAGCTTTTTTAGACGATGAAATTCGCATTGAAACTTTTGTAGAAAAGAATGAAGGAATTCGATCGATTAGGCATGTAGAATTTTATAAATTATCTAAACTAATTGTGGTGGCTAAAACTGTTTGGTGTTTGATTGATAAAGAAAGGAATAAGCCTTGTAGAATTCCAAAAACTGTAGATGCCATGTTTTTCCAATAATGTTAATTTTTGACATCCTAAGTTTTAGCATACTGCTTTTGAATAGAGCAAGCTAAGAATTTGTATATTTATAAAAAACATAAACATGAAAAGAATATTTACACTGTTGATCGCTCTTATGATCATTAATTTTAATTCATTTGCTCAGCTAGCTCCTAACAGTATTGCTCCTGATTTTACGGCAGAGGATATAAACGGAGTAGAGCATAATCTATACGATTTATTGGATGAAGGAAAAACAGTCATATTGGATGTTTTTGCTATATGGTGTCCTCCTTGTTGGTCTTATCATAATACTCATGCTTTAAAAGATGTCTTTACAGAATTTGGACCAGATGGTACTAACGAAATGTATGT
This sequence comes from uncultured Saprospiraceae bacterium, assembly GCA_937941095.1. GTDB lineage: Bacteria > Bacteroidota > Bacteroidia > Chitinophagales > Saprospiraceae > JALZVN01. The sequence continues at coordinate 10,500 of CALDYJ010000112.1, forward strand.
ATTTGGTATTGAAGGGGATGCCTCAACTAATGTAGATTGTTTATATGATTTAAGCACTTGCAATGGAAATTCTATGGGAGATTGGGTAGATGGAGTTCCTTATCCATACATTGATAGTAGAGACATCGCTCAAGCATATGGCATTGAATATTTTCCAACCATTTTTATGGTTTACCCAAATCGATTAGTTTCAGAAATAGGTCAATTAGATAAAGAAGAAATTACTGCTCTACAAGATCTTGCACCAACTTTAACTGAAGGTTTAAATCCTGCGGTGATAAAATCTAAAAACATCAGTACTTCAGTTTGTTCAAATTTTTGGCCTGTTGAGCCAACTTATTTATTAAGTAATTTAGGAACAGAAACATTATACAGTGGGACTATCAGTATTTACAGAAATGGAAAAAGCATTTTAAGTAAAGCTTGGAAAGGAGAAGCAAAGCCTTTTAACATTATAGAAGAAGTAAGGGTTCCTTCTGATATTTTAAGTGAAACATCTGTATATGAAGTTAAATTTGAAAACATCAATGGGACAGGAGAGCACATGACCTTACATACGGATCAAGTTTCTTTTGAAACTGAAAATGCCGTAGAAATTTCTATTCAATTGGACAACAACGCTGTGGATCATAAAAATAGATATCAGATACTGGACGCTGATGGAAATGTTTTGCACGAGCGAATCATGGATCAAAATGGAATGCTTTATACAAATAGACATACCGTTCCGAGCACTGGCTGTCATACCTTTGTTATTTTTGATGAAGAAGGAGATGGCATTAATGGAAATATTTCAGTAACAGATCAAGTAGGGAATTTTATTTTTGGAACTAGCGATTTCGAAGAAGAGGGCAGAAGCGACTTTAACGTTGGAATGGTTACTGGCATAGAAGATGTGATTGAAGCTGCGAGTTTGACCTTGACACCTAACCCTGTGAGAGAGCTGTTAGAATTGACTTTTTATTTAGAAAATACAGAAGACTTAAAAATCAGTATTACTGATCTACAAGGAAAGAAAGTTTTAGAAAATGGATTTACTACCTATCCTAAAGGAACTTCCTCTGTAAGTTTGGATGTCAATCTATTGGTAAAAGGCTTTTACTTTGTTATGATAGAAAACAATGAAGGCGTGTTGACTCAAAAATTTGTTAAACAATAAATATTAAACTTTAAGACAAATAGAAAAAGAAAGAGGTGATTCTAATTCAAGAACCACCTCTTCTTTATAATGTTTCAATTTGCATTTTTCAATGCGATATAATTTACTTGCCAAAAAGGTTTTTAGCTTTATTTAAAACATCGCCAGCATTTCCTAATACACCACCAGCGTTACCACCGATCCAATTAGTAATGTTACCTAAATCAAAAGCAGAATCTTCATCCGCACTAGATTGGAATTTTTCTTTCAAGCCATTGATTAAATCAGGAGCTGTATTAGCAGCTTCAGTTTCTGCTTCTTCTGCGCTCATCCCTTTAGCTTGTAGTTGCTCAGTAAGTTTTCCTTTAATGTCTTGGAAAATACCATTTGATTCAACATTCCCACCTTGAGAAAATAATTCTGTTACTTGCGACATTTGACCAGCTCCAATTTTAGCTTTTATTGTTTCTATGATTGAATTAGCGCCAAATTCTGCAGTTTCACTTGTTTCAGCAGCGCCAAGACTGTTTCCAGCCATCTTCTCCTGTAATTTCTGCATTGCAATGTTTTTCAGTTGTTCGAACATGATAATTATTTGGATTAGTGATAAAAATTCATACTTAAGACGCAATCTTCCTTTGTCGTCACTTATAAAGCTTTAATAGGCCATAAATCTTACATTGCAGGACATTTAACCCGCCCTTTTCTAAATCTTCTTTTCTGACTATCTATAATTTGAATAATTGAAATTTCTGGTCCTCCAGCACCGTTGGAAGCCACTGTTAAGGTAGATAAGTTAAGATCAAATGAAAAGGCAATTTTTGTCCTTCTAATATCGGTTCTAAAGGAAAGAATTAAAGCATCTGAACCTATTAAATCATGTTCTGCATACCATCTAAACCAGGCCCCGACATAAAAAGCATAAGGAGATACTTTGAATGATGGATCTTTCATTACTTTTAGGAAAGATCCAAGAGTAAGCTCACGATGAGGTCCTTGGTCCATAAAAATGAATGACGGTAATACTGACATATATCGAGAAAGCCTCAAATCAGCTCCACCATGAATGGTAACTTTTTTATAGATGGTTTTTAAATCGATCTCATATTGACCAGGTTGATCTTCAATTCTGCTGGAGAATGAAACATCTGGTAAATTTATATGCGCTAAAGCTAGACCGAAGTACATTGATCCATATTGACGAAAATTATGAAAGTAAGAAACACCTATGGACATATCAAAATATCCAATTTTATTTGGAACTTCATAATGTGTTACTAATGGATCTTGCTCAAAGGTATAGGCTTTTGAAAAATCAACCCTATTACCTACATAAGCACCTTCGAAACCTAGGGACACTAAATTTCTATTTTTTCGATCAAAAGATTTTATCCCTGAAATTGATAAGCCTATCTTTTGAGTTGTAAAATCGAGATCACCTGCTTGGTCAAAGAAGATTTGTAAACCAGTTGCAATGACTGCATCACCAGAATCCATCATTTTAAAATCTGCGGATGCCATAGCAGTTTTGTAACCATTTGTAAATGTATTCCATTGACTTTTTGAGTTAGCAATAAGCCGTAAAAAACCGTCATTAAACATTCCATTCATTGCAGGATTTAAGTAAGTAGGGGAGGAATGAATGTGTGATAAGTGAATATCTTGGGCTTTTGCTGAAGCATTAGCACATAGAATCATTACCATAAAAGCTTTTATTATTTTCCCCATTTTTTAGTTATCCATTTATTTCATTATAATTATCGAATGATAGTGACGTTTCCTTTGTGTTCAAAGGTGAGGCCATTTAAGCAAACTATATCTAAATAATATACATATACGCCAGGATTCAAAGGACGGCCTCTAAATGTACCATCCCATCGCTCAGAATCTACGGTGGTAGTTTCAAAGACCAATTCACCCCACCTATTGTAAACTCTGAGTAATGAGATTTCATTAACACCTGAGTATTTAATTTCCAACTCATCATTTATGCCATCGTCATTAGGCGTTATCATGTTTGGAACTAATATTTCACCTTCATTACATTGATTTCTTAACCTTACAAGTACTTTTTCACTGGATTCACAGCCATCTTGATTCACTCCATATACATAATAAGGTAAAGACAGTTCGGGTTTGATTAATAGCTCAGGGCAATCATTACATAATATATTTCCATCCCAATCTGTCCAGTAAAAAATAACTTCAGGATCATTAGAACGTGCAGACAATAGAGCAGAGTCCCCTTGTAAAAGTTCGATACTTGCGACTATATCTATATCAGGAGCTTCAAGAACGGTCACTGTCACCACAGCATTTAGAATTTCTCCTAAACAAGATTCTACTTGGGCAAAATAATTAGTTGTCACCTCTGGAGAAACCATAGGTTCTGCGCAATCTTGACACGAAAAGTCTTGATGAGGAATCCAAGTGGTACCAGGTGAACCATCTACAAATATTTGAATAGAATCTCCTTCGCAAATTTCAAAATTGTTGTCAAATATTTCTGTAATAGGATCAACAATTAAGTTTACCGTTATAATAGAATCACAACCATATTGATTATTCAAGCTATCCGTTATGCTTACACTTTCGGAATAGTATTGATCCATAATTAACATACTGTCTCCTTGACAGATAACATAGGTCTCTTGAAAATTGCTTTGTGGTAAAAAGTTAATTTCAAAATTTATAATAGAATCACAATTATATTGATTTTCCAAATACTCAGTATAATAGCCTGGTTCTAAATAATTTGTACCATTGATTAGCAAACTATCTCCTTCACAAATACTAAATTCTTCGAAATATTCTTGAGCCGGATGTACGACCAAAACTGCAATAAATAAAGTGTCACAACCATTTTCCGAAGGTAATGTATATTGATAGGTACCTGCTTCAGATTCTTCATTATTATTAATTATGATAGTTTCACCTTCACAAATGTTTAGGATCTCATTTTGAAAATAGTATTCATTAATTTCAACAATAGTTTGATATATACTATCACAACCAGCTGCTGTCTGAAGGTCTAAGGTATAAGTACCTTCTTCAGTAACTTCTTCACCAAAAATTTCTATCACATCTCCTTCACAAATTGATATGGTCTCTTCAAAAAGATATGATGGATGGAAATTAATTTGATGGACATAGGTAGTATCACAACCAAATTCATTAATTCTGACATCCAGTATGCTGTTAGGAGCATCTATGATGATTCCATTTATAATAATTGTATCCCCATCACATAGGTCATGTATGATTGTATCTTGGACAAAATCAAAAGTCATCAATTCTAATATGATTAAACTATCGCAACCTAAACTTGAAGTCAGTGTATCTTCGTAAATACCCTCTTCATAATATTCTTGTCCACCAACTAAAATAGTATCGCCATCACAGATTGATGCAAACAGGAATTCTGTCAAATTTTCAATAAAACTCAAGTTTGTAATTACAATACTATCGCAGCCTTGATTTGTAATTAGTGTATCATTAAATAATCCTTCATTATATTGCCAATTCCCTTCTATAAATAAAGAGTCTCCTTCACATAATTCTAAATCAATATTTTCAGTCAATGCAAAAGTATAGGAGAGATCAATGATCAACACGCTGTCACATCCAAATGCTGTAGTTAAAGTATCGTAGTATGTTCCAGCCTCATCATAAACTTCTGTTCCGACCATTATACTGCCTCCTTCGCATGTTTCAAAATTAAGAGGAGTCGTAATGGTTTCTTCAAAAATCACTTCCGTAATGACGACACTGTCACAGCCAAAGGTAGTAGTGAGAGTATCGTAATAAATTCCTTCTTCCGTATAAATATTTCCAGCAGCAGAAACAGCTCCACCAGGACAAGTAGTAAAGGATTGATTAGTAAGAATAATTGGGTCTTCGACAATGGTAATTAAGACCAAAGAATCACAACCATCATTTGTAACTAAAGAATCCACAAAGGTACCTTCTTGATCATAGATGTTACCACCAACTTCAACATTACCCCCTACACAAATATTAAAATTAAGAGGAGTTGTAATGGTTTCTTCAAAAATCACTTCCGTAATGACGACACTATCACAGCCAATGGTGGTAGTGAGAGTATCGTAATAAATTCCTTCTTCTGTATAAATATTTCCAGCAGCAGAAACAGATCCCCCAGGACAAGTAGTAAGCGATTGATCAGTAAGAATGATTGGGTCTTCGACAATGGTAATTAAGACCAAAGAATCACAACCATCATTTGTAACTA
>CALDYJ010000113.1 GCA_937941095.1 uncultured Saprospiraceae bacterium
AGCTTTGAATAATAGTCTCACTGATATTTATCAGTTCAGCAGTGACCATGGAATACCTCAAACTGCAACAAAATTAGGGATGGCTTTTGGGCTATCCATAATCTACTAACAATAATAAATGTCAATCAATTGGAGCAATCCTTTGATTGGCATTTTTTCTTTTCTGCAAGCTATAGAAACATTGCCTACTTTTAAGGAAATTCGGTTAAGGGGAATGTGCAATGATGGTCTTATCTTTGTTTTAAACATTGTATAATTATTAAATGCAACCTTATGATTAAGCAAATGACTTTAACAGCGACGGATTATCAAAAATATTTTGATCAAGCGATAGACTATGATCAGTATAGACAAAATTTCGAAGTAGAAATTGGTCTTGGAGATCAAAGTCCATTTGCTCAATATCTACCTCAAAACTGGAGTAGACAATCACGCCTAGACAGAAAGTTTAAGCTTAATGAAGACTTATTAGTTGCCAGCTCAAAAATCGAAAAGCCATTGCATTGGTTGGTGATTACAGAACATTGGTGTGGCGATGCTTCACAAATAAATCCTATCATCAATAAGGTAGCTTTAGAAAGTAAGGAAAAGATATCTTTAAAGTTCATCTATAGAGATGAGCATAAAGAACTTATGGATGCCCACTTAACAGATGGGCGTAGTCGATCTATCCCAATACTTATTCAGTTAGACGAAGACTTTAATTTGTTGACTACATTTGGTCCAAGACCCGATGAAGCACAACATCTTGTTAAGTCATTTCTTGCTAAAGGGGAATCTTATAACATTCCTTTGCATACTTGGTACGCCAAGGATAAACAGCAATCAACTCAGGCTGATCTATTACAATTATTAAGCTTTTAATTTAATTACAAGCTGCGTCTAGCGCTGTCAAATCTGGAATGTTATTTACTGTAGGATCTATGTAGAGGTTCTGCCAAAAGATTTCTGCCTCTTCAGTTTCATAAAAGAGTTTATAAAATCCTTTTGGCAAATCTGAAAAATCGAGTAAGAGCACATCTTGAAAATTGGGCGTATTAAAAGTTCTTAATGCGCTAGCATCTAATTCAGATTCTTCAAAGTTAATGCCCAAAGATTGGCTTTCTATGTTGTCACTTTCTCCTACTTTGCATTGTGAAGCTATTAACCAAAGTCTCAGAATTTTTTCTTGACTGTTTACAAATAATTCACCCAAACATGGATTTGGAAAAACAGAAACATCACCTGGATTGATGTTTGGGTCCTTCCATTTACCTATAGCTGCGCCATTGACATCATAAAGATTCATACCTGTAACTACATCAATGTCTTTAAACGTTTTCGCTGGAGGTGCATCATCATCGTTGCCACAATTGGAAAAAGAAAATAAGGCTAAAAGGCAAAAGGTTTTTAATATTGTTTTCATCTATCTTAGTTTAAAAATATTTATAAAGTTGCTTGGCAAAATACAAAGAATTCTAGAGACTAATTAGCCTTTACCACGAGCTTTCCATTCTAAAGCATTCATAGAAAAATAAAGAATGTTTAAAAAGAGGCCTAAAAATAAAGTCATGCCCCAAGTACTAGGATAATCAAAGGGAGCAATAAGCCTATTGCCGATATCACTCAATATTTCAAAAGGTTGACTAATGATGTCCCAAGAATTCCACCTTAAGTACCTGCCTAGGTAAATACCAAAGCTACTGATAAAAAGTAGGCAAATTGAGGTAGTGGTCACCCAGAAATTTGGGTGTTGCTTTTTAAGAATGCGTTCTATGTCTCGCAAACTCAAAAATCCGAAAAGCAAGCCGGTCCAGGCGAAAGAAAGGATCAAAACCAAATCAAACCAAATAGGAATTTCTGGTCTCGCTCTTAAATGAAATAAGTCTGTTAAGATGTATGGAGCATTAGGGAAGAAAAGCAACCAAAAAAGTAGGATAATCCCCACAAAGAATTTACTGCTGCTAAGTCTCGGTGTCTTTAAACAAAGCTTGGCCATGATCCAAGGGATGGCTGCAAGAAATAAATTCCAGTTCAGAAAGAGAAAGGTATATTTTTCAGTAAAGAAACACCTGAACATTGAACAGGAGAAACAGAACAAGGTCAAGATTCCTAAGAATACTCCTTCCTTTAAATAACTGGGCTTGCCGTTGGTATTATCACTCATTGGTATTCTGATGATTGAACTATACTAACGCGAGAAAGGCTATTTTATGTGAAAAGACTAACTAAAAACGTAATCTTTTGAAGATTATTAACAAATAATCATTCTGCTTTACGTCCTTTTATGCTTTTGAGTATCTTAATAAGAAATAACAATTAATCTATAAAAATCATACACTGAAAGATTTCGCTTACATATCATCTTTGGTTCAAAAAGCAAAAAAGAAGGACATGGTAGCGATGAGGTCTTTGTATGAGACTTTTTCAAAAGAAATGATGGCCACGAGCTTACGCATTACGAATCAGCTTGCTGACAGTGAAGATGTTTTGCAGGAAGCTTTCATCACTTCTTTTCAAAGGATTAATCAGTTGAAAGAAGAGGGGAAGTATGGAGGATGGTTAAAGCAAATCGTGATTAATCAAAGTCTAAATTTTGTAAAGAAAAAAAGAAACTATGCAAGTTTAGAAGTGATGCCAGAATGTTCAGAAGCGCAAGAGGATAGCTTTGATGCAAGAGTTTTTGTTTTTGATAAAATTAAAGAGGCCATCCATAAACTCCCGAACGGCAGCAGAGAAATATTTTCCTTATACCTTTTAGAAGGTTATAAGCACAAAGAAATTGCGGAGAAAATGAACATATCAGTTTCAACTTCTAAAAGTCAATATAGATATGCTTTAAAATTATTAAGAGAAAAGTTGATTCCTATTTATGAATAAATTTGAAAAATACATACAAGAAAATAAGCAGAAGCTTGAACCTGATCAGATCGATGCAAAAGTATGGTTGTCGATAGAAAATGAAATATTGAGGAAAAGTAAAAAGAGCTATAGCTTTTTTATAAAAACGCTCGCCGCTGCTGCAGTAATTTTGGTCGGTACACTATTAATGTATGGAAGTCTTTTTAAGCCCAAGCAAGACATTGAAGCTCGCTTGATCGAAAGGTATAATTTAGGCGAATACAAATTTACACAGCAAGTTAGTTTGAAAGAAAAAGAACTTTCAACTTTAAGCATACCCAAGGATAAGCTTGCAGACTTCCAAATATTGTTGCAACAATTAGAATTCTTAAATGGTCAGTTTCAAGATTATACCGATTACATTGAACAAAATGGTTACCAAGAATTTATTGGCAATCAAATTATTAATCACTACAAATCTAAGATCAAGTTGTTGGATAAAATCCAAAGCGAGATCGAAAAAATAAATTATTATGAAAATAAAATTCCATCAAACAGCGAGAAGGTTGAAATCAACATTTAAAACCTTAATCCTTTTGGTGATCTGTTTAGGGGCTTCAGAAAACTTGGAGGCACAGTCAAAGAAGGTCTACGAAAAAGAAATGCCCGTTGCAAAAGGCGTGACCATTGAAACTAATGTACCCACCGATCTGGGATTTGAAATGCACGGAACAATGGTTAACGATAATACCAAAGACCGATACATTGTAAGTGGCAAAAATGGAGATCAAAGACTAAACATCAGTAAAGAACTCAACATTCACACCTGGGACAAACAATCCATCAAGCAAGAAGTTACTATTGATGCCCATCTTGAAGACAATGCTTCTGCAAAAGCATTATTGGAGTCTCTTAAGATTGAGTTTAATGGAAATGCAAATGGGCATGTTGTCATAGATGCCAACATGAACATCAAAAAATTTAGAATGAATAATGGGTTTTTAAAATCTGATGAATGTTATATAGTTTTGGACAATGGCAGAAAACATAAAATTAACCGCATCGAGATTAAGACAGTGCTTTACATTCCTAAGGGAGCCAACTTGTCCATAGAGGGAAAACGAAATTGTACTATCTTACTCGATGATCTGGAAGGTGACTTGGAATTGATCCTTTCTTATGCAGAAGTTTACGGAAAATCAGTGAATAGAGTAAAAGGGAATTTAAATTACTGTTATAATGTGATATTTGAAAATGTGAATCATGCAGAAATCAATGCTATTAATTCACATATAGAGATAGCTTCCGTTAAACACTTAGAAGTGGGCAAGCAAAAAATATCCAACCGTTGTCTGGCACCATCTGTACAGAAATACATGAAATCAAATTCCTTTCAAAATGTATTCAACATCGACAAGGTTGAGCAGTTGAGTGTCTTGGAAACAGCTAATGATGAATTTAATTTAAAGGAAGTATTCATTATGGATGTACTTGAATCTGCTTATAGCCAATATCGAATTGATGTGCTTCACAATGTGCTTAATTTTTCTGCAAAGAACAGTGACTTGAAAATCATGAAAGTGGCCAAGGGGTTTAGAGAGATCAACTTGAACAATACCCTGAGTGAGATATACCTTGATGTAGAAGATGGCGCTTCATACATGTTAAACATACCAAGTAAGAATTACCTGGAATATGATTTGAATCAAAAATTTAAAGCCATTGAAAATGCAAGTGGATCTCTTAAGTCGTATGAAGTGGGAGAGGGCAAGCAAAAAGGAGTAATCTACATCAACTGCGATAAATGTCAGTTTAATATTTCATAAAAAGTTTACACTTTTAAATCTTTTGCCGAATTTAAAATAGAAGCCACCGAATTTAAAATATTTTGTGGAAATAATTTTTTTTTACTAGGTTTACTAAACCTTCAAGGTTTAGTAAACCTAAAATATTTTTAAATTTGGAAGCCTCTTTAAAAGAAATAGAATTACTTGCTCTCGAATATTTTGATGTTAAAGGAAGTCTCCAAAAGCTTCCAGGTGAAGAAGATTATAATTTTTATTTAAAGACAAATAAAGACGAAGAATTCACTCTTAAAAAGAGTCGTCTTACTGCTAGCGAAGAGAGCATTGCTTTCCAAGCTTCGATTTTAAGGCATTTAAAAGACAAAGACTTTGAATTGTCTATTCCAAGTGTTATTCCTAGCCTCCAAGGCCACGATTTTGTTAAGCTTGAGGACGATACTTTTTTACGCTTACAAAAATGGGTGCCAGGTAAAATGCTGGCAGATGTTCTACCGAAATCTGAATACTTATTAAAGAGTTGGGGGCGAACAGCAGCTTCATTATCAAAAGCATTAATAGGATATGATCATCCTGGAGCTCATCGATTCTATAAGTGGAACCCTGCTGAAACCTTGCATTCTAAAAAGCACCTGGAGTATTTTGCTAATGATCAAGAAAAAGAAATTGGCACTTTTTTTTGGACTTATTTTGAAAAAAAAATCAAACCAAAATTGGGAGCACTTCGCAAATCCGTCAATTACTGTGATGCTCATGAATATAATTTATTGGTAAATAGGGAAGGCTTTGATTTTAAGATTAGCGGTGTAATTGATTTTGGCGATGCTTTATACACAGAGACCATAAATGAATTGGCCATAGCTTGCGCTTATGCTTGCATGTCTGTGCATGATCCTTTAGCTGCTGCAGTCCATGTGGTAGGGTCCTACCATCAAGTCTTTGCCTTAGAAGAAAAAGAACTTGACATATTGTATGGCCTGATAGCTGCTCGTTTGATGATTACAGTTGCCAATGCTGCAGAAGGTAAACACAAAGAACCGGAAAACAAATATTTATTAATCAGCGAAATACCTGCTTGGGATTTGCTGAAAAAATGGAGAAAGATTCCTCCGGATTTAGCTCATTGCACTTTTCGGTTTGCCTGCGGTTTTGATCCTTCGCCCAAAAGAGCTGCTTTTGATTTGTGGAAAGTCAAGGGGGATTTGAAAATGGAAAACCTTTTTCAGAAACAAGAAGTAAAATTTCTGCTTTTGGACTTAAGCGTAGGAAGCAGTCTTCTTGGTAATAATGAAAATTTTGAAGACATTCAAAAATTTGAAAAACTGATCCAACGACATTTAGAAGATCATGATAATGCCATTGGTATTGGTGGTTATGCAGAGGTCAGACCTTTTTATACCACCGATGAATTCCAAACAACAGGCAATGAAGGGCCCGAATGGAGAACAGTTCATTTGGGTACTGATCTCTGGGCTGCAGAAAGTAGAAAGATCTTTGCTCCCTTAGAAGGCAGAATCCATAGTTTTCAAAACAATGAAGGCGATTGCAATTATGGCCCTACCATTATCCTGCATCATAAGATAAGTGAGGACTTGGAATTTTATAGCTTATACGGTCACCTGAGTTTAGAAAGTATACAGGGTAAAAAAATTGGACAAGTAATAAAAAAAGGAGAGCTGCTTGCACAAATTGGCGCAAGAGAAGTCAATGGCAATTGGCCGCCACATTTGCACTTTCAAATCATCTTAGATTTGTTTGATTACGAAGGAGACTTTCCTGGGGTAGCTTTTCCAAATGACAAAGAAGTTTGGTTGAGTAATTCTCCAAATCCTGCTATAGAAGAAATTCGTGCAAAGCCTATTATGGACAGCAAAGAAATGATAGCTGCTAGGCAGCATACCCTAGGTCCGAACCTTAGTTTGTCCTATCAAAAACCATTGCACATCATTAGAGGCTTTAAACAGTACCTCTACGATCAAAACGGTAGAAGGTATTTAGATACTTGCAATAATGTTCCACACGTTGGGCATCAACATCCAAGAGTTGTGGAAACTGCTAAAAAGCAAATTGGATTACTCAATACTAACACCAGGTATTTGCATGAAAACATCATCCAATTTGCTGAAGATTTCCTTGCAACTTTTCCTTCAGCTTTGGAAGTCGTCTATTTTGTAAATTCTGGATCTGAGGCAAACGAATTAGCTTTGAGGATGACTAAGACTTATACCAAACAAAAAGACATGTTTGCGATCGAAGTTGGTTATCATGGAAATACAGGAGCAGTCGTAGATGTAAGCTCTTATAAATTTGATGGCAAAGGTGGGCAAGGAGCACCAGCATATACTCACCTTGTGCCGATACCAGATGTGTATCGAGGAATTTATACTAATCCAGAAACTGCTGGCTTGGAATACGCTAATCATTTAAAATTTTCCATTGATAAAATAAAGACAGCTGGTAGATCTGTGGCAGGATTTATCTGTGAAAGCATCCTCAGTTGCGGAGGTCAAATCGTCTTACCAAACAATTTTCTAAAACATTGCTTTGAATACATTCGAGCAGAAGGTGGACTCTGCATCATGGATGAAGTGCAAGTAGGTTTAGGGAGAGTGGGCAATCACTTTTGGGGCTTCGAATTGCAGGACGTTATTCCTGACATTGTTACCATTGGTAAACCCATCGGAAATGGGCATCCCTTAGCAGCCGTTGTATGTACAAGAGCAGTGGCGGATGCTTTCAACAATGGCATGGAATACTTTAATACCTTTGGTGGTAATCCCGTTTCTTGCGCCATTGGGCATGAAGTTCTAAAAATTGTTCAGGAAGAGAAACTTCAAGAAAATGCTTATGAAATAGGCGGCTATTTAAAACAAGGTTTAGAAAACTTAAAAGCATCTTATCCAGTGATCGGAGATGTTCGAGGCCATGGCTTTTTTCTAGGGATGGAATTGGTTAAGGATAGAAATACTTTAGCAGCAGCTGCAAACGAATGTACCTACCTTGCTAATCGAATGCGTGAAAGAGGTTTTTTGATGAGCACGGATGGCCCTTTACATAATGTCATTAAAATAAAACCTCCAATGTGTTTTACAAAGGCAAATGCAGATGAATTATTGTCGAACATTAAACATGTTTTGAAAGAAGATTTTATGCAAGCTTAAATGCTCGATTGATTAATCGCTGTAGCGATAAGGAAATATTTTACTTGAACGTAAATTTATCCTATCGATCATTTTATCAATTTGTTGACTCCAGTTTAAGGCATAATCATAATTTGTCGACCAGAGAATTTCTCCATCTTTTGCATCAAATAAATCGTAAGTAACAAAAATTTCTTTATTAGAACTGTCTACATAAAATGGATTCCCTCCACCAACTGTTGCAGCAATAATTATGTCAAGTAGCGTCATACCAGCATCTATTGCAAAAGATTTATCATTAGAAAAAAATTGAGCCTTAGACACCTTTGCTTTTAATACAGCGTCGACCCCAAGTATTTCGGCTAACTTTTCAGGATCTTCCTCCCAAGAACTCCTATTACTTATATCATTTTTGTTTAGAATTTCTATGGTCAATTGAGGATCTTGTATGTGTACCCTTAATGATTTTTTTCTCTTCTTAGTGCTCTCCAAAAGTTGATTGTAAAAAAGCAATTGGAAAAGTTCACTCTCATAGTTTTCCATTTTTATGATTTCTTCTTCCGATACTTCTTCCGTTATTTTGCCATAGATAAATATTTCAAAAGGGATGATAGCAACTTGCTGATGGTTGAAGGTAGTTTCTTCAAAATTACCAATTTGATAATATTGAGTGCAGCTACTGGTGAGTATTAAAAGAAAAGAATAGAGGTATAAGTGATGCTTCATAGGTAGATGGTTGATTGAGAACTAGAATTATTTTCATAGCCTTTAATTTAGCTTTCTATTTTGGATCTTAGATCAAGATATTTTAAAGCATAAAAAATTCAAAGCAAGGGCCTTTATTTAACTTGAGCTTAACCAATTTTTAATAAGAATTAAGATTTCAAATGGAAATGAATAAAATTGAAACCTAGAATTTAACGGATTAAAGTAAAGTCTCCTTTTTCATAAATAACTTCTCCAGTCCTCAAAAGAATTTCTGCATAGTAGACATAAACACCTGCTTGGATATTTTCATTTCTGAAAGTCCCATTCCAACCTTCTTCATTGACATTATGTGGAAAGCTTTCCTTAAAAAATACTTTTTCGCCCCAGCGGTCATACAAATGCAAACTTTGAACTTCTTCAACGGCACCGCCCGCATACACGGTAAAGTAATCATTGATGCCGTCACTGTTTGGAGAAAAAGCATTTGGGATGTAAATGGAATAATTCTTTTCAACCCTTAAGGCCACACTCGCTTTTATAAGGCAACCTTCCAGCGTATAAATACTAAGGGAATAATTGTAGTCATTGATTGGACTGGCGTAAGGGTAAAGGCAATCGTAACAAGAAAGGTATTGATTAGGAGTCCATACAATGGAATCTATATCAGTCGCATTGGTAATCGGAATCAACTGGGTACTGTCTCCCAAGGTGATGCTTTCTATGGCATCTATGCTTAAGTTCGGTGCTTCAAAAACTTCGATGCTAAAGAAGGACATCTGCGAACAACCGATTTCATCACTGACCATAAATTCGTATTCACCAGGAAGCAATTCAGTTAAGACTTCAAGACCATTTATTGGATTTCCATTTAATTGATATTCATAATTTGTATTGTTTAAAGGGATGAATACATCTACAGCACCGTAATCTTGCTCAGCACAATCCGGTTGAAAAATGTCCAGGTCAAAGGCAACTTCATTTGGTGGTGGAACTTGTATGTTGCCATAACCGATGCACCCGTTTTGATCGGTAACAGTCACTTCATAAGAGCCTGTTTCAAAAATAGCTAGCTCGTTATTTGTAGCACCATTTGACCAAAGGTAAGATTCAAAACCTTCCACAAAAATCAAACTTGATTCCCCTTCACAATAAGGAGCTGCTCCAAAAACTTGCACCTCAAATTCATCATCGATCGAAAGGTCTAGGATGATCAAGCTGTCGCAAGCCTGATAGGTTTTTAAGGTGTCATAATATCTGCCCGCTTCATTCAATTCATTGCCGTTAAAAAAGAAACTGGTTCCCGTGCAGATAACTTCTGCAATGGTGGTCTCTACGTTTTCATTGAAATTAAAAATGTGAACTTCCAGATCATAACAATCGTCTTGGTTTAAAACCAGTTCCGTCACCGTTTCGTTTTCATACCATTGTGTGCCTAAGGCTTCGATAGGTAAGCCTTCGCAACTGCTGTAGTGAATGTAAGTTGTGATGGTGTCGAGCATAAATACATAAGTGGTATGAATGCTGTCACTGCCCAAATAAGAATTTAAATTTTGTACCAAGATGGTGTCTGCATCAATGGTAAAGTTTTGATAATTTTCATTCTCGCACACATATACTGTTTCTTCAGTATAAACGTGTGGGATGATGATGACTTCAGTGTTTAATATTGATAAGCAGCCATCACCGGAAATGTAATTTTCGGTGAACAAGGTATCGTTTTGATAAGCAATGCCTTGGTAAGTTTCCCCTTCAATTAAATAGATGGTGATGTAGTCTTCCAAGATAGGAATGACGTTTATATTTTCATAAATAAGACTATCACAGCCTAGACTGTTTTCTTCCAAACTCATAAAAGTCGTATCTTCGTAAATGATTAGTCCATTATACAATTCCCCAAAACAAACAAAAAAAGTGTTTTCAGAATTCGTATTGTAATTGACATACACTTGCGTGACTACAAAACTATCGGCACCATTTGCGGCAAGCAAAGTTTCTAAAAAAGTGGTGTCCTGATAAATCTCTATGCCATTAAATACATCCCCCTCACAAAGCGTCTCTTCTAAAATAACAGAAACAGACGGCAATAAAATAACTTGAAGAGATACAATGCTGTCGCAACCAATCAGCGAATATAGTGAATCCACTAAGAGCGTGTCCCCAAGATAACCCTCGCCTTCAAAAACATAAACCGTATCCAGAGAAGCAAAAGGCTCTTCCACTTGAATAGCCGTATAAACGATGCTATCGCAACCATTACTTGCCGTGAAAGTTTCAATCAAAAGGGTGTCATTGTTTATAATGTTGTCAAGATGCATTTCGCTTTGGCATAGCTCAATAGCGAAATTAGATTCTACGTTTAGCAAAACTTCCAAGCTCACCTCTACTATCGAATCACAACCGTATTGAGTCGAATAATATTCGGTGTAAGTTCCGCTCTCTGTTTGAGGAGCACCGGCAATAAAACTAACTTCTCCTTCACAAATGGTGATGCCATAGCCAGAATTTTCGATTGGATTAATCAGTACTTCTACAATCAATAATGAATCACAACCATAACTTGAAGCCAAAAGATTTTCATAAATCCCCGCTTCATTTTCAAGGACTCCAAAAATGGAAATAGACTCTCCTTCGCATAAGGTGACTTGCTCATTGACTACATAGGTTTCCTGAATGTAAATGTTGAAGACTGTGATGCTGTCAAAACCATTGGACGCCGTATGGAAGGTGGTGTAAGAAGTATCGGCTGAAGGACTGATGTTGGCATATGATTCACCCGGACATAAATCAACGTTGACCACTCCGGTCAAAACAGGATTTATAAAAATGTAAATATAAGCGATACTGTCGCAACCTTCAAAGGATAACAAATCTTCAACTGCTAGGTCATCTGTGTAATAAGTAATCCCATGATACTCGTCTCCACTGTTGAGGTAGACAGTGTCCGTCGAACTAAAATTTTCCATGATGATTTCTGTGACCACCAAACTGTCGCAGCCTGAAAGATTGGTCAAATTTTCAATAATGGTAGAATCGCTATAGACGGCAATGTCATTGTAAGTCATGCCAGGACAAAAAGTAAAGGCCTGTTCTAAATAATCATTTTCCAGGGCACTTACATTGGTGATCAATTCAGTGAGGCAGCCATCCTGGGTGCTAGCCGCTGCATAAAAAGTAGTATCCGATTGTATCAAACTCCCATTATAGCTTTGGCCAATGCAGACATCAAGTGTTTCATAGATAGGTGTAATGGAGTAGTGTGATATGTTGACCTGCACCAAACTGTCGCAACCATTTTGAGCAGTATAATTTATTTCATAATTTCCTTCCGCAGCAAAAAATTGTCCATCAATTTCGATTTCGTCGCCTGGGCAAATGTCAAAATCAATGGCTTCTTCAAATTCTTCTAACACATTGACTTGCAAGGTGACGGTCGAATCGCAACTTAGACTAGAAGCATATAGGATGTTGACACTGGTGTCGTTTTCTATGGCCTGGCCTAAAAAGTTTTCGCCGTAGCAGAGGTCTAAATTTACCGTGTCAAAAAGCACAGGCTGTACAATCAATTCTAAGCTCACTAGGCTGTCGCAACCGAAGGAACTGATGAGCGTCTCTTCGTAATAACCACTTTCAGCATAGTACCGCCCTTCAAAAAAATAAGTATCGCCTTGACAAACTTCAGCTAGGATGGTTTCGTTTTCAGGTTCATGTATCGTTAAGTCCAACATGATTAAACTATCACAGCCGTTTATGTTTTGCAAGGTGTCATAAAAGATGCCGGTGCTAGTGTAAGTAGAATTTCCAACTGAATAAGATTCACCCAAACAACGGTCAGCTACAAGCATGGTGTCGGTTTGAAAATATTCAGCATAATAAGTGGCTGCCCCTCGAGCAATGGATCGATAAGAAGTCAAAACCTGCACGTTATTATCTGCCGTAATAAAAATATCATCCGTCACCACAGGGGTCACTCGATAGGTTTCATAATCAGGCAAACCTAAAATGCTTTCTGGTGCTTCTACGGTCCCTCCACTCACAGACAGATTTGTACCTACTGGAGCCACAATGTTTATTCTTGAATCCTCTAAAACAAAATCTTCATCCATTCTCGGAATGATGGTACTTCTGGTTCCCCAACATTTTAATGGCGTGACTATGGTGTAGCCTACACTGAAATGTTGCAGACCTGTCGTTTGGTAAATGGGTGCAGGGGCAGATGTCTCTACGAATAGATTTCCTTGTGCGCTAAAGAGATCCTTGTCCAGGACCACAAATTCCCCTGCATTTAAATTGCCAGTTGGACTAGTATTGCCATTTAGAAAATAACTGGTATTGTCTTGATCTCCGACGATGATCACTTTCTCTGCTAATTCGACACCGTCCACATTCATCAAGACGTACTCTGTAGACAATCTTTCCATAGGAATGATTTGTTCTGCCGCAATTTCTCTTTGTGAGCGATCGGGATTATCTAAAGGCGAATGATCTAATGCCCAAGAACCACAATTGACTACGATGGGTTTATTGGCTTCTACAAGGACGCCATTTAGTCTCAAGTTACTGGCATCACTATCTGGGAAGTGCGCGATGGTGTATGATTCTCCTCCATCCAATGTTATGTCAAAATCTGAAGGCGTATTAAAAACACCACCAAGGTTTACCAGAGGATGGATGTCGTCAAAATGAATTACTGTTTCATCCTCAGTGGCCATGATGGAAATAAAATCAGAACGACCATCTGGCGAGACATTATTTTCCAAGGAGCTGTTGCTCGAAAATCCAAAACCAGTTCTAAACCTTTTGCCGATTGCCCAGTCTCCTTTCGAGCTGCTGATTAAGCCATGGAGATGCCTATCTGGATTTGTTTCAGTTTCATGACTAACGGTATGCCTTATTTGTACATAGACAGGTATATCAGATTGCACGATCAAGTTGTCGCTTTCGCGAATGATGGTATTGAGTTGAGCTGTTTCTATGATGCCATTAGCATCAGCTCCTTCACCCAAGAAAGCTTTAAAGGTTGAATTATTATTTACAGCTTCATTAAAGAGTACATCACCAGAGCCATCCAAAATGAGGATGTTTGCTATCCGTGTTGGATTTGGATTTGAGACCAAGATGAAATGTCGGTGTAAAATTCCATCATCTCTACCATACAAAGGAGGAAGGTAATGGATAGTGGATAACTGTGCTTGAAGGGTGGTGATCAAGCAGAAGCAGTTTGTAATAAATAAAAAGACACTTAAGAATACAATCTTAAGAGTCTTAGTTTCTTTGATTTTTATCAGCACCTGGCCTTTATTTTGAGCCTTTGCATATCGTTGGGACTTCAATTTACTGAAAATTTAACTCAATTTTCAATTTCAATCCCCTTTTGAACGAAACATGGAATTATTCACCTCGTTAATACATTAAAGAAAATTCCATATGAACAACATAGATTTAATACTAGATACTTTTACCGATAAGCTTTTCGAGATCAATGAAACGGTAACCCAAGGCGGAATAGAGGACATGCAAATCGAAAAGGAGCTGATGTCTTCCGCAACTACAGCTGTCTTAAAAGCAGTATCTCATACCCGTAACATTCACCTCCATAATGATTCGCATCAATTGCAAAACCTATGGATGGATGCTTTTGCAAAATCAAACGAGGGTTGTGTTCAAGGCTTTCCTTCTAAACTTCAGAAGGGCGTCCAAAACGGAAATAACTTCGAATACAATCATGTCTATCAAAACGTCATCATCCACAAATTGAACGACCTTGAGCATGTTTGTTTAGGTTTACAGACTTCATTGAATGAAAGTCATAAGCATAGGAGAATGAGGTTTGGATATGTATTATAATGTGATAATTAGTCAATGTGAAAATGTGATGATTAGACAATGTGGTAATGTCGATTTGGTGATGGACTACGATTAAAAAAGAATTGTCACATCAACTAATTAACAAATTGTCAAATCACCTATGTGTTTTTTGAAGAGCTTTTGGAATCTTTTGTTGTAAAAAAAATAGGACTATAAGTTTTTTGCTCCAGACAGTAATAAGGCCCTTTTTCAAAACTTCAGCTCATAAATTATTTTCTCTTTATTGACGATCACCAAATTCCCATCAGCATCAATTTCGATTTGCTTAGCGCTGAATGTCTTCACAGCTTCATCACTATCGTAATCAATTTCTTGCAACAACAAAGACTGCTGCCCCATTAAATTACAAACCTCCCAATACCCGATCAGCACCGGTAATCTTTTTTCAATAGCAGAGTACTGCAAGTCATGCAAGTAAGTACCATCCTCTAAGAAGGTGAAGCTTTCTACCACATCCCCCAAAACCTCATTAGTTCTTTTGTTTTGAAATTTTTTAGTTCGAATCTCATTGGCAAGAACTAAAGAGCGCTCGTCTTCAAAATCAAATTTAAAGTTAAGCTCCAAAGCATTCAAATGTTCCCTAAGATTAAAATCTACAAGGACCTCCTTTATTTTATACACAGACTTATAATAAGTCATGCCTTCATCCAATGAAAAATTCCCTTCTTCATCCAATGAAATCTCAACAAAGTTTAAAAGTTCATCTTTGATCAAAGAGGTATCCACCAATGAAATCCCCTGAAGAAAAAGAATCTGATGAGCACCAATGTTTCCAATTTCCCAATAGCCTCTTTCTTCACTAAAGCCAAAAGCCATTAAGTACTCTTGTCTATAGTAATAAGTCCCATCTTTGTAAAAGATAAACTCTTCGACCATGCCTTCCTGCTTATTTTCATAATCCAACTTACTTTTCTCAAACGCTATTCCGCTTAATTGCTGTTTAAAGGCTATGCTTTTTGCATGCTCAAAGTTACACTCCATGCTAGGATAAAGTTCCTTGAGTTTTTCATTCAGTTTAAAGTTAGGGTTCAAGTTGATCTCCTTTAGAGATTGAGCGCTTGAGTTAAATGGGTTTAGCATCATCAGTATGATCACCATTGCTGTCGTATTTTTCATGAGGATGGATTTAAGGATTAGTGCATTTGGCTGATCAAAAAGGACATTACTTCTTGCTTATAGCTCTTCCAGTTTTGACAGGTTTCCTTCGTTTCCTTTTCTACTGCTTGTAAATTTAGTGCTTGATTGGCTAAAGTGTCCTTGCTTAAAACATTGATTATTTGATTTGTCATGATCGTGTTTTTAATTATTTAATTGATGGTATAAATTTCAGACAATTAAAGCCATCATTTTTCCTCAGAAATAAGGTTTCTTAGAATATCCTCTTTTTTGAGGAGAGGGGGTTAATTAGACAATTAGACAATTAGACAATTAGACAATGTGATGATTAGTCAATGTGGGAATTAGGTGTTGAGCTTTTGTACCTTTTGGAAAAACTTTTGATCCTTTTGTGGTAAAAAAAATACGACTACCAATTCTTTGCACCACATAGTCACAAAGTTCATAAAGCTTTCTTGTCACATCAACTAATTAACAAATTGCCACATTACCTTTTGTTTCTTTTGAAGAACTTTTGAAATCTTTTGTGGTAAAAATATACGATTGCCTATTATTCGAACCACATAGTCACAAAGTTCACAAAGTTCATAAAGTTTTTCTTGGCACTAAAAAAACTATGTGACTTTGTGTTTTAAAAACCATCACGAGCAAAAAAAAAGAGTGTGAATAAAATCCACACTCTTTTTAAGAACAACATAATCTAAAACTTATAAAGTCCCTCTAAGCTCCTGCTCCCTTTCAATCGCTTCAAACAAAGCTTTAAAATTTCCTTTACCAAAAGAAGTCGCCCCCTTTCTTTGTATGATTTCGAAAAACATCGTTGGCCTCGGGTTCATCGGTTTAGTGAAGATCTGTAACAAATACCCTTCATCATCTCGATCCACTAAGATCCCTAATTCTTTCAAAGGAGCGATGTCCTCATCTATTTTTCCAACCCTATCCGTCACCGCATCATAATAAGTATCTGGGACACGAAGGAAGTCCACGCCACGATCTCGCAATTTAGTAACCGTATCAATGATGTCATCTGTAGCGACAGCGATGTGTTGCACGCCTTCGCCCTCATAAAATTCTAGGTATTCATCTACTTGAGATTTTTTCTTCCCAGCTGCAGGCTCATTGATCGGAAATTTAATTCTTCCATTGCCATTACTCATCACCTTAGACATGAGCGCCGTATATTCTGTGGAGATGTCCTTGTCATCAAATGACATGATTTGTGTAAAGCCCATCACCTTTTCGTAAAACTCTACCCAATGATTCATGCGGCCAAGTTCAACATTACCGACCATGTGGTCGACAAACTTTAATCCCACCTCATCATGCTTAGCATTGGATTCCCATTTTTCAAAACCTGGTAAAAAGATCCCTTTATAGTCCTTGCGCTCTACAAAGATATGAACAGTTTCTCCATAAGTATAGATGCCAGACCTGACTACCTTACCATGTGCATCTTCTTCCATCTTAGGTTCCATGTAAGATTTTGCGCCTCTAGACATTGCTTCTTCATAAGCCTTCGTTGCATCATCTACCCAAAGTGCTGTTACTTTTACACCATCACCGTGATCGTCGATGTGTTTGCCAATGGCAGAACCAGATCTCAATGGCGAAGTCAGGACTAATCTAATTTTATCTTGAATTACCACATAGGATTGATATTCTCTATTACCTGTTTCCAAACCAGAATAAGCCAATGGCTGAAAGCCCATCGCTGTTCTGTAAAAATGTGCTGCTTGTTTAGCATTACTGACGTATAGTTCAAGGTAATCTGTACCTAAAAGCGGCATGAAATCTTGAGCTTTATCGTATAGTTTTGGAAGTTCTGTGGTGCTAGGTGAGTTGGACATGTGTATAATTTACTTGTTATTGCAATAGTTGTCATGACAATATAATTAGAAAAGACAAGCTTTGCAAATTTCTGAGACGGATCGCTAGAAAGTAGGGAGACTAATTAGTGGTATTGCTTAAAGTTATCAAAAATCTTGCTAGTAATGCGAAGGAAAATTTCGTAATCTTCATCGCTCAATCCTTCCCAGCTCAGTTTTCGGAGCTTAGAGATCTCTTTGGAGCAGCGCTTGACGACTTTGGTTCCCTCCTTCGTGAGGTAGACTTTTTGCTTGCGTCGGTCTTCGCTGTCCGACTTACGGGTGACGTAATTTTTTTTAGACAGCACGTCTATGATTCTGGAAACGGTGGGTGTATTCTTAAAACTTTTATTGGCCAGTTCTGTTTGTGTCAGTCCATCTTCATGGCTTAGGTTGTCGAGTATGACCCATTGCTCTGGGGTAAGGTCTACTTCTAGTTTTTTAAAAACTTTTATAAAACTAAGTTTAGCAATACGTGTGTTGCTTTCTAGAATGAATCCAACTTTTTTATCCTTCGGCATATGGGTAATTAAGAACAAATTTTTCTGATGGCAGAGATCGCAGCTTCGTTAGCTTCTCTTTGGCCAATGGTGATCCGTACACAACCAGGTGCGCCAAATGATTCTACTGGACGAACCATCACGCCTTCATCCAACATCTTCTTTTCGAATTCAGCTGGCGTCATAGAAGGTTTGATCATGACAAAATTACCCTGAGACTTCCAGTAGGGGACGCCGATTTTTTCTATTTCAGATTGTAAGAAGGCTCTTTCTTTTTTTACAATAGCTACCGTTTCTTCTACAAATGTTGTATCTGTCAAAGCGGCTATGCCTGCTTCCATGGATAATTTGTTTAAGATAAAAGGTTTGCAAACCTGATGGATATAGTTCGATAACTTTTTGGTCGTATAAAAATAACCAATCCGCATGGCTGCTAAGCCGTAAGTTTTTGAAAAACTATTTATGCCGATTACATTTTTATTATCCAAGACATAAGGCAGTGCAGTCGTGTAATCTTCTGCTTCCGCAAAATTATAATACACTTCATCCAGCACCACTATGACGTGTTCTGGCAAAAGTGAAATCAAATTATCTATGTCTTCCTTCGGAATATAAGTACCTGTCGGATTGTTGGGGCTGGTCAAAAAGATCAACCTTGTCTTATCATTAACAGCATGTATGATGGCGTCTATGTTGAGGCTGTAATCCGGTTCATTGAGGCGGATGTCTACGACCTTCGCGCCCTGCCATTTGGTAAACATTTGGTAGACCAAAAAAGTAGGATTGGAGACAATGCATTCCAGGCCTTCGCCCAAAAAAGCACGAATGATGAGTTCTATAGTTTCGCTCCCACTGTTAGCGACTAAAAATTGTTCGGGTTCCAGTTTGTTTTCATAAAAAGAAGCTAATGCATGTTGGATCCGCTCATCTGTTCTGTCTGGATATAAATGTAGATTCTTAGCGGCCTCAATGATCGCTGCTTGCGCTTTCGGCGAACAGCCCAAGGGATTTTCATTAGAAGAAAGCTTATATATTTTTTGATTGGCTGATTTTATCTCTGCCAGTGTTTTCCCTCCTTTATAGGGGTTATTTACTTGAAGGTAAGGTTTGAATATATCAATATTGGATTTAATGTCACCCATGGTTTTTTATTTTAGTAGGCTAAAGGTAAGTCATTTTTAAAAGATGATATTTTTGGGGGAGATTTAATGCACCTTTTCAGGCTTTTTACATGATTAGCTTTCTTTCTTGTGTGGAAAGATGTTATTTTCAAGAATTACAAACAGAATCAGTTAGTTCCGAAAAAACCAAAATGAGTTTTTACAAAATTGTCCAAAAAATTACCCTTTTAGCCATCATTATAGCGATATTCTTTGTGTCTATCCAAAGGCGGGAATTTAATGAAACGACGATTTTTATAGGAGCGATGCATGGAGCCGTCATCGGCATATTACTTGGCGTTGTTGTGGCTTTCAAGAATACGGTTTTCAATTTTCACCTTAAACGCATTCCTTTTCTTTTGGTGATTCTATTGTATTCAGTACTCTATATTGTGACGATACTAATCGGACGTGCTCTCGCGATTATGATTACGCATGGACATAGCTTTCAACTAATCCCAGATAATGATCCTCATTTTATGGGCGCTGTGTTTTTTATTTTTGGTACCATGTTATTGTACAATTTACTTGATCAGATAAGCTTACTTACTGGTCAGAAGCAATTGCTAAATTTTGCCATTGGTAAGTACAGTAACCCACAGATAGAAAGCAGGATGATCATGTTTTTGGACATGCGTGATTCTACTTCTATCGCGGAGCAAATCGGGGACAAAAAGTACCTTTCTTTATTAGATGATTTTTTTTCTTTGATGACACTACCATTAAAACAATCAGGCGGAGAAATTTATAAATACATCGGAGATGAAGCCATCATCACTTGGCCTAATAATTTTCAGGATGCTCAGATCCCAGTTCGTTTCTTCCAAAGTTTCAAAAAAGCGATAGCAAACCAATCCTCTCAATTTGAGCAGAGCTATGGTGTTGCACCATTATTCAGAGGTGGGCTACACTATGGCAGCATGATGATTGGTGAATTAGGATCTGTCAAAAAAGAAATTGCACTGATCGGGGATTCCTTAAACACGACTTCTCGAATTCTTCAAATAGCAAAACGATTAGATAAAGAGCTCATCGTCTCAGAACTACTCGGTAATCAATTTAAAGAAGATAATCCATTTATAGCAGTCGAGTTTTTAGGTAAAAATCAAATCAAAGGAAAGGAAGAGGAGCTTAATTTATTTAGTTTAAGTAAAAAGTCTAAGCTGCATGCGGCCATGGAGGTTTAACCCAGTACTAAATCAATTGCAACAAAATGGTGGTGCTGGCAATACGAGCTGGGTTTGAAAAACCTACCCCACCCGCACCAACTTCCCTTCTTTTTCCCCATAGGCAATCCCCCAATCCGTAATCATTTGTATAATTGGAATCAAACTCTTCCCCAATTTAGTCAAGGAGTATTCGACTTTGAATGGAGGTTTTGTGCCATACTTTTTGCGCTTGACAAGGCCATCATTTTCCAAGGCAGAAAGTTGAATGCTTAGCATCTTATCTGTGATGTCAGGCATCAATCGCCGGATGGCAGAAAAACGAAGCTTTCCATTGCGTAGGTACCAGAGTATAATGGGTTTCCATTTTCCTGAAATGAATTTGCAACCAATCGCGGTCCCACAATGAAAGGTCTCGTCTTTGATCACATAGACATGTTGTTCTTTTTCAACTTTCATAAATTTTATTTAATGGACGATAGAACAAGTATTTAAAATTAGCTAAACAAATCACCAGATAAATACATAAACCATTCTTACAATGTTATCTATTTAACACGAAATCATACTGTCAAAACTAACAGTTATTGCTTCCTAAAGATAATCATAATACCTTTATACTATCAAAAATATAGTTTAAAATGGCGATATATGATTACATAGGTTATGCCGGACTACTATTGAATCTCTATTCGATGTATGCCAAAGGCGAGTACAAATTGAGGCTCTTCTCTGCAGGGGCAAATTTTATCTACATCATCTACGGAGTACTGATTGCAGCTTATCCCATTGTGATCGGCAGTGCGATCGCTGTAGTCCTTCACCTGTACCGATTAAAAAACATAAAACCTGCTTCATCATGATACTTATACGAAAAGCGAAAGCGGAAGATGCTCCTGTCATAGCCTTGCTAGGGAGAACCACTTTTAGAGAATCCTTTGGGCACTTATTTTCTGATCCAAATGATCTGCTGGTTTATTTTGACAAGACCTTTGAGGTGGCCAAGATAAAAATGAGTTTGAAAAAAGAAAGCAATGTTTATTGGCTGGCCTTTTACAATGAGCTGCCGGTAGGCTATGCTAAATTGAAATTAAATTCACCCTCAGCTTTTTTAGCTGATGAGCCCGCTTGTCAGCTTCAAAAAATATACGTGCTTAAAGATTTTCTCTCCAAAAAAATCGGACATCAATTACAAAGCTTACTTTTGGAAGAAGCTAGGGAAAAAGAATTTCAAACAATATGGCTATCCGTCTATGTGGAGAACCCTAGAGCCATCGCTTTTTACGAAAGGAATGGATTCAAACACATCGGCTTTCATAATTTTCAGATTGGTAAAGAAGACTTTAAGTTTTCGGCCATGGCCAAAAAGCTCAACAAATAAAGAAAAGAAGAAAAAAACGCTTAAATTGATGCCATCATTTGATGGCATCAGGATTAACAAATAAAATGACCACTCAGACAGAAGAAAATTATTTAAAAGCAATTTTTAAAATCTCAGAAACAGAGGGCGTCCCTGTAAGTACAAACGCTATCGCTAAACTTTTAAATACTTCTGCTGCCTCCGTATCGGACATGATCCAAAAACTGTCAAAAAAGAAACTCATCAATTATAGAAAACATAAGGGCGTCAAACTATCTAAAGTAGGGGAGAAGCTCGCTACTAATTTAATTCGCAAGCACAGACTTTGGGAAGTCTTTCTGACCAATAAATTAAAATTTGCCTGGGATGAAGTCCATGAAATGGCAGAGGAGCTGGAACACATAAATTCCGAAGAATTGGTGAGTCGATTAGACAAGTTTTTAGATTACCCAAAGTTTGATCCACACGGCGATCCCATCCCAGACGTTAATGGAAAAATCACGCACAGAAAGCAAGTGGCCTTAGCAGATCTAGATCCTAAGCAAAGTGGCGTAGTGGTCGGTGTACAAACACATACCAAGCCTTTTCTAAATTATTTGGATAATGTAAAGATCGCCTTAGGCACTAAAATAACAGTGCTCGAAAAACTGGAGTTTGATGAATCC
>CALDYJ010000114.1 GCA_937941095.1 uncultured Saprospiraceae bacterium
TGGAAGGCAGGTTTATAATTTGGATTGTTCCCAGGTATAAAATCATTAGATGTAAATCTTTCTTGACAATACACTTGGCTTACAAAAAAGAAAGTAATTATAACAAGGACAATTCTCATAATGGACCTCTATATTATGTTGACAAAAATAGTTATAAAAGTAATTGATTATCAGATATCTAATCTACATAAGCCATACTCAAGATACAATTAAATAACGCAAAATTCATTTTGAACCATCAGGACAATTACAAAAGACTTCCGTATTTTCATCCCTTATATGTCATTCAAATTAACATCAAAATACTCACCTACGGGTGATCAACCAAATGCCATCAAGCAACTATTAGATGGTCTCAAGCAAGGTGAAGAGTCACAAGTCTTGCTGGGAGTAACTGGCTCAGGGAAAACCTTCACGATTGCTAATGTGATCGCTCAAGCCCAAAGACCAACCCTAATACTTTCTCATAATAAAACACTTACTGCACAGCTATATGGTGAGCTATGTGAGTTCTTTCCTGACAATGCGGTAGAATATTTTGTATCGTATTATGATTATTATCAGCCTGAAGCATATATGTCAGTGAGTGATACCTATATCGAAAAAGATTTATCCATAAATGAACAAATTGATAAACTGAGATTAAGAGCTACTTCAAATTTGTTAACAGGTAGAAGAGATATAATTCTAGTCTGCTCTGTGTCTTGCATATATGGAATGGGTAATCCAGATGATTATAAGGGCAGCATTATACGAATTCAAAATGGTCAAAAGATAACACGTAATACCTTTCTTTATAATCTTGTAGAGAGTTTATACTCGCGTACAGAAACAGATTTTAAAAGAGGGACGTTCAGAGTAAGAGGAGATACAGTGGATATACATCTCCCCTATGCCGATCATGGATTTAGGATTACGTTTTTTGGAGATGAGATAGAAAGTATTGATCAACTGGAGCTAGAGTCTGGTAAGCGAATAAAGAGTCTTCCTAATGCGGCTATCTTTCCTGCTAATCTATATGTGGCTCCACGAGAAAGACTGAATCAAATTTTAAATGAAATACAAGACGAGTTAAATCAGCACGAAAAATTCTTTGAAGCTGAAGGAAGATATATAGAGGCAAAACGCATCAAGGAAAGAACAACTTTTGATATAGAAATGATGAGAGAGCTAGGCTACTGCAATGGTGTTGAAAATTATTCTAGATTTTTTGATGGCAGGAAACCAGGAACTAGGCCATTCTGTCTTTTAGATTATTTTCCTGATGATTATCTTATGGTGATCGATGAAAGTCATGTAACAGTACCTCAAGTAAGAGGAATGTGGGGAGGTGACAGGGCACGTAAAACAAATCTTGTAAACTTTGGATTTAGGTTGCCATCAGCAATGGATAATAGACCACTCAATTTTGACGAATTTGAGGGCCTAACTAATCAGTTAATTTATGTGAGTGCAACTCCAGGAGAATATGAACTCGAAAAAACTGAAGGTCTTGTTGTTGAACAAATTGTAAGACCAACTGGCTTATTAGATCCGCCAATCGAAGTGCGACCTAGCATTAATCAAATTGATGATCTTCTTGAAGAAATCCATAAAAGGATTGAAATAAATGAACGCATACTAGTTACAACTCTTACTAAGCGAATGGCTGAAGAGCTAACAAAGTATCTTGTAAAATTGGAGATCAAGGTAAGATATATTCATTCTGAAGTGGACACCTTAGATAGAGTGGAAATCATCAGAGGTTTGCGTTTAGGTGAGTTCGATGTTTTAGTTGGAGTAAATCTTTTGAGAGAAGGTTTGGATCTTCCTGAGGTTTCTTTAGTAGCAATTATCGATGCTGATAAGGAAGGATTTCTTAGAAATGCAAGATCACTTACACAGACAGCAGGTAGAGCCGCCAGAAACTCTAATGGCTTAGTAATATTTTATGCAGACAAGATTACCAATTCCATGCAAATTACAATTGACGAAACCAATCGCAGACGTTCGGTGCAGATAGCCTACAATGAAAAGCATGGGATTACGCCTACAACAATTACAAAGTCAAGAGAAGATATCCTTGGACAAAAGTCTATTCTTGATATTAGGGGTGGTAAAAAATCACGTGCTTATATTGAACCAGATGAAAAAACCGTCGCAGCAGATCCTGTAATAAGTTATATGAATCGTGATCAGATCGAAACAATGATTCAGGAGACTGAAAGAAAAATGAAGCTAGCTGCTAAGGATTTGGATTTTATTACTGCCGCGCAATATAGGGATGAATTATTTGCACTAAAGAAAAAACTCAAATCTTCTTAAAACATCAATTACATTCCATTGAATTATAATTTTGATGCTACTGCTTTTTTAATTTAAACAGTAAAAAAAGTGGAATTCTATTTCTTCTTTCAAATTCTTCTTTGGAGCTAAAGTTTTTTTCCATTGGCTTTGATTCTCTAATCTCAAGTACCATAAAGCCCGAATTATTGATTATCTCCCAATATTCTTCAAGAGTCCTGTGATACTTTATAACTTTCTTTTCATTCCAGATATTGACCCTTTCTCCCGAAACAAAATAATTATCTACTATCCAATTTCCTCTTTTAGTCTTTTGATGATATGCCTCATAACAACTGGTTATTATTGGATGTTCTATTGAAAAAACAAATTCACCTCCCTCCTTTAAACTTATCAATACCTTTCTAAATAATGCACTTAGATCTTCAATGTAATGCAGCACAAGTCTTGAGATCACTAAATCATACGAATTGCTTCCAAACTCAATTTGTTCTATGTCTGCTAGATCAATAGTAGAATTAAAACTATTATGCATTTCTCGAGCAAGCCCAGCCATATTTTTAGAACCTTCTATACCATAATAGTGCTCAGCTCCTTTTTCAAGTAAATTAATGCCATACTTTCCATCTCCACATCCTAGATCTAATACATGCTTTCCTTTTACATCATTTATCAATTTATTCAAAACTGGCTCCTCAATTAATTCATTTGGTGATTGACCTAAACGTCTCTTGTCAATGTATTTATTGAAAAATTCTTTATCGTCATAGACCGAATAACTTTTGTACTCCATCTTATTTTTCTTCTTTCTTACCAGTAAGATAAATACACACTTTCCTTTTCTTCTCATGCGGAAGCAAAAAGAAATCTCCTTGGCTAAATTGTTTGATATAAAGTCCTTTTAGTTTTTTTCCTTTCCTCGTATTGAATGTTATCCCTTTATTCCCTATTTCGTCATAATCCCTTAGCCATTCTAAGGCAAGCATAATATCCGAATCTAAGACAATGTTATACTCTTCCAGATCGATATCTATAATTCCTTTTCGTTGCTTCTCTTGGATTAAAATATTTTGGGTCAATAAATCTTCTCCTACCTTTCCATCTTCGTAGGCATACATATGCAATCTAAATAAAAGACTATCTCCTTTAGCATGGTTTAGCATAAAATGTAATTTCTTAATAAAGGTAGTCTCCTTAATTTCTATTAATGTACCAATCTCGCAACCAAGCTGTGTGCTACCATATCCAATACTCATATCCCTTTTTTTATTCTCAGGGCCTAGTGTAAATTCTTTTGAAGCAAACCTGCTTGCATGTATTTCAATTTCTCCCAAATCATACTCCTGCAATTCCATTTTTATGGAGTCAATTTTTAATAGCTCTTCTACAGTAAGTTCCTTGGTCAAGTAACCAATAGATGAAATAGTCACCACATCTTCTAAGGAAACATCTTCAAGGATAAATTGCCCTTCAAAGTCACTTACCGTTCCTTTTGCTAAAGCTTTTATTCCAATATTCACATAAGGAATGGAAGTGAGAGTTTGATCTTCTACAATTATTGCTTCTAGATTTTGTTGTGCTACAATGGCTTGGATACCGAAGAGACAAAGGATGAGAAAGATAGTATTTTTCATTTGTATCGAAAAGACGGATAATTGTTTGCAAAAGTTACAACACAATGTAATCTAAAAAATTGCCAAAGCTAGCCTTTGTCTGTGAAAATCACATCTTCCTCGATTTATATAGGTGAATTGGCAGACCTTGCTTATCTTTCTTCCCTGTGAATATTTTGGAAAATATAAAAGTTGCGCTTAGGTCGATAAGATCGAATTTATTGAGGTCAATACTCACCTTGCTCATCATCTCTGTTGGTATTGCTTGCCTTGTAGGCATATTAACGGCTATTGATACTATATTATATAATTTGAGTTCCAATTTTAATAGAATTGGCGCAAATGCTTTTAACATCTATCCTGGGGTTGGCGATGTTAGAGGAAATAGAGGCGGCAGGCAGCAGAAGCGTGCTGACGAAATATCATTTAGACAAGCAATGGAATTCAAAGAGCGTTACACCTATCCCGGGTCAGATGTATCTATTAACATGTTTGCTTCTAGGAATGCCACATTAAAATATAAAGATGAAAAAACGAACCCAACAATTCGTGTAGTTGGTATAGATGAAACTTATCTAGATGTCTCTGCATATGAAATAGCGGAAGGAAGAAATTTTACAAGAACCGAAATAGAATCAGGAAATAAAAAAGTAATTATTGCAGATGGCATTGTAAAATTGCTCTTTGATAAGGATGCAGCAAAAGCTGTTGGAAAAATTATAAGTATTGGCAGTAACAAATACAAAGTTATTGGGGCATGTAAATCCAAAGGTTCGTCTATGAATAGCTCAGGAGAAAACAGGGTTTTTATTCCATTACTTAATAGTAAGATTATTTATGGTGGAGCAAATACAAATTACAGTATTGTTGGAGCAGTCAGTAATTCATTGGAAATGGATGATGCCGTTTCTGCAGCGATAGGAACAATGCGCAATGTCAGAAGATTAAAAGCCTCAGAAGAAAACGATTTTAATATTCGAAAAAGTGATGGCATTCTGGAAACATTAAAAGATATGACTACCGAACTCAGGCTTATCACAATTGTAATCGCTTTTCTTACCTTACTTGGCGCTTCTATAGGGCTGATGAATATTATGCTTGTTTCTGTAACAGAACGCACAAAAGAAATAGGCATTAGAAAAGCTCTAGGAGCCACCAGATTTAATGTGCTATTTCAGTTTTTAGTAGAAGCCATAATCATTTGTCTCATGGGAGGACTGGTAGGTATTTTACTTGGTATGGGTATGGGGCTTGCAGTTTCTATGTCTGTTGATGGTCAATTCGTGATGCCTTGGCAATGGATGTTCCTTGGTATTATGGTTTGTATTTTTGTCGGTGTGGTATCCGGTCTTTATCCAGCTTTGAAAGCAAGCCGATTAGATCCGATTGAGAGTTTGCGTTACGAGTAGAGAAAGAAACAGATATCAGATTTCCAAGGAGCTACAAGCTCCATGTAACAGGAATCAGGAATCAGGAATCAGGAATCAGGAATCAGGAATCAAATTAGCCCATTTCAGAAACTACCTCTTTTACTTCCGGTACCATACGCTGAAGCATACTTTCTATCCCTGACTTAAGAGTTACTGTAGATGAAGGACAACCACTACAAGATCCTTGTAGCACCACTGTTACTATTCCTTCTTTAAATGATTTGAACTCTATGTTTCCACCATCCATTTCTACTGCAGGCTTTACATAGGTATCGATAAGATCTTTTATCTTTTTAACAAGTTCTGCTTCATCACCAGTATATTCGTAGCCTACATCTGTCTCTGCCTCACGTTTTGCCATTGCTTCTACAAATCCTTCTGTAATGATAGCTTTTCCTTCGGATACATATTCCTTGATAAAAGATTTTAGTTTGAGCATGATGTCATCCCAAGAGTAATTGAATTCCTTGGTTACTGTCACAAAATTATTGCAAACATAGATTCCTTTGACATAGGGAAATTCAAATAGGGTCTTCGCCAAGGGGGACCATTCATTTGCTAGTTCTGCATCTCTAAAATCAGCAGTACCTTGATGCAACATCTTATTTGTAACAAATTTGAGCGATTCCGGATTTGGAGTTTGCTCGGTATATATCATGACTGGACTTTGTGTAACAGTTTCCATTTATTTTGACTTTAGTTTAATGAACACAAATATACGCACTTATGTTGCAAAGATTTACCCATATAATTCATAATGTATCTGCTTTCGGTCATATTTTAGGTCTACAAAGAGCTTTGCCACTGCTTCGTCAATCATTTTAGACCATCCACAGATATAAAAATCTATATTTTTTCGGGGTTCCTTATACATCTCCGTGTAGATTGGATGTACATAACCGCGATACCCTTTATACTCCTCTTTACTCAGAGCTACACTATAGGAAAAGCTTGGT
>CALDYJ010000115.1 GCA_937941095.1 uncultured Saprospiraceae bacterium
CCCCAACTTATTGTCCTGTCAAAGGAGAGCCAGTGGAGGGATTCGAACCCCCGACCCGCTGATTACAAATCAGCTGCTCTGGCCAACTGAGCTACACTGGCAACAAAGTGGAAAATCAATAATGTCTACAATCCACTTTTACCTATTTTTTGCTCTTGATCAAGGTCATTTCCTTGAAAGCGAATGCAAAGATAATCCTTTTAGTAAAAAATGGAAATTTATTTTGAACAATTATTAGTCAAATTGATCATACGAACAAATACGATGCCCATAAAACAATGTTTCTTTAATTGGGAGCAATTTTAGCATCTATTTTATCTACCACAAACGTCAAAATAAGTGCCCAAAATTAAAAATGGCCTTTGATTTTTCAAACCAAAGACCATTTATTTTTGAGTATTTTTAATTATCTCGACCTTCTTCGCTCTTTATACTTTATCACTTGACGCCTTAAACTCGAGATTGCTTCATCAGTTGCTTGTTCAAATTTCTTTTGGGTGCTGCAGCTATAGATAATATTTCCGGGTACTTTCATAGTGATTTCTACCGATTTATCTTTAACCTGGCTTGAGCTTTCCAATTTTAGAGTTACATCCGCTTCTTCAATCCTATCGAAATATTTCTCCAACTTCTCTAATTTATTATTAATTAAGTTTTTAAGCTTTTTATCAGCTGAGAAATGAATGCTTTCTATAGTAATTCTCATAGGAATAAAATTTTAAAAGATTAATAAATGAAATTTCTGATGTTTTTAATTGCTACATATGCCTTGATTTAAAAATGATGAATGAATTAATTATTATTTGCTTTAGGGTGGGCCTTTTCATAAACCTCCCGTAATTTTTCGATTGAATTATGTGTATAAATTTGAGTAGCTGCTAAATTCGTATGGCCTAACAATTCTTTTATTGCATTTAAACTAGCACCATTATTGGATAAATGAGTAGCAAAAGAATGCCTTAGTATATGTGGACTCTTTTGTTCATTCGTAGTTACTCTAGATAAATTATCGTTTACAATGCGATATACCAGTTTTGGATAGAGTGCTTTTCCTTTAATCGTTATAAAAAAAGGGCCATCTTCTTCTAATCTAAAAAGTTTTTCTCTTTCATCTAAATAATCATTTAAACAAGCATTCAAATCTTTCCCAAAAGGGACGATCCTTTCTTTATTCCGCTTTCCCAAAACTTTCAATTCATTTTTGCGAAAATCAACGTTTTTTATTTTTAGCGAAATCAACTCTGCTCTTCTCAAGCCACAGGCATATAAAGTTCTAAGTATTGCCTGATCCCTGGCTCCGGTAAAATCTTTTGAAAAGGGAATTTCGTTGAAAAGTTTTTCAAGATTCTCCTTTTTGATGAATCCTGGTAGGCGTTTTTTTTCCTTTGGCCCCTTCACTTTACGCATCGGGTTTTTGTCAAGGATTTTTCTTTGAATTAAATATTTAAAATAAGTATTCAAACAGGATAATTTTCTATTTATACTGGTGGGAGATATTTTTTGCTGGAGCATTTTCACAATCCATGATCGAATGTGAAAGTGACTGGCTTTCAAAGAATTTTCAAGTCCACACTTTCTTAAAACAAAATCATCGAATTGGCTTAAATCATTTTGATAAGCTTTCATCGTATGTTCAGAGAATCTCCTTTCGAATTGAAGATAATTATAAAAACTTTGCTCTATCATTCGTAATCGTTACTGTCCACTGATTCACTTTTAGTTAAATGAATCTTTCTAGCTTTTAATTTAGAGAATTTATAGCAGAAAAACAATCCATATTTTTAAATAAATTGCAGAAGTATATGTAATTAATTGAAAAATGAATGGCGAAATCTAAGTCGACGAAAAGAAAGGATAAGGATTTTTTAAGAAAACCCTATTACGAAGGCGGTTTAACTGCTCTACGGCAATTTATTCGTAAAAATATGAAATACCCCGCTGATGCTTTAAAAAACAAGATAGAAGGTCATGTACACCTTAAATATGCCGTTAATCATAAAGGTCTTGTCATAAAAGCTAAAGTTGTGGCAGGCATAGGACATGGTTGTAATGAAGAAGCTGTCAGATTGGTTAAATTATTAAAGTTTAAAGTTGAGCGCGTTCGTAAGATGAGGGTCACTTATAATAAAACCATTCGGATCTATTTTAAACTCCCAAAGCCTAATGAAAAAAGTGCAGGTAAGGTTTCTTATACCATTAAGAAAAAGGAAGCTACATCTAAACCTAAAGAAAAAAGCTACTCTTACACGATTACTTTTTAGTTGCTTGTTTAAATCCGAGAAATTTCAAATTTAAAAGGCCATAATGATTCGTTGATGGTTGATGGTTGAATTAAAAAACCTTCTCCTTTTGAAAGGAGAAGGTCAAAGGCTAAGCCTTTTTTCATACTAACCCAATTTTGAAATCGCAATATTCTTATAAATACAACCCATAGGGGTATTTTATCCTAATTTAAGATATGTTGTAGTGGAATCTAATAACAAAACGTTAGGAAGGCATTAAATGCTGCCATTACTATATGTCTCTGCTTAAATAAGCAATAATCTTAATCAAATCATCAACATCTTTAACATTGAGATTTTCTCCTTTTATGAATGACCTCACAGAAGGTTTTTTAGCCAGAAGCAAGTTCATAATCTTCCTTCGTTCATAAGGAACCATTTCCATTTTTCCATCAGTATAAGATAGGTAAAATCGTTCTTTTACTAAAATTTGATCTCGATGGGATCCAGCATCTAAGAGTTTATTGTAGTGTGCTTTTTGATAGGATGTCGCATAGCGTTTGTATAAGGTGATTTTATCAATGTATATTTTTTCAAGAAATTCTTGTTTATTGTCTTCAATGATAAAGTTATCAAAGCTCCTCTCCCCGATTTCAGTTTTTAAGACAAAAGAAGCTATCTCTTCAGTTTTGAGGGTATGAACTTCTTGATCCAGTTTTAAAAAGATGACTTTGTAATGA
Source organism: uncultured Saprospiraceae bacterium (assembly GCA_937941095.1). Lineage (GTDB taxonomy): Bacteria > Bacteroidota > Bacteroidia > Chitinophagales > Saprospiraceae > JALZVN01. The sequence continues at coordinate 2,963 of CALDYJ010000115.1, forward strand.
GGGTCATATTTTATGAGAACATTTTGCAACTTACCATAGCTCTTGGTAATAATATCTGCAAGTACCCAATCTTTGGTAACCTCGATGGTATACTTAAGTCCTCTATCTCTTTCGTCAACATAAACCGTCTCAGTGTGTGTAAACTTTAAAACCTCAATGTTCCTTGTTCGACCTTGTGAATGAACAATCAAATAAGAAATAACAAGAAAAAAAGTTAGTATACTTAATCTTAGGTTGATAATAATTTTAGTCATAAAATAGCTTTTGTGTTTTTTAAATCTTCTAAAAATAAAAAACTGCTGCAAGAATCACTTCTTGCAACAGTTTTTATTTAAATTTTATGTAAACTTTTTAAAAAGTTAATGGAGGCCATTCTCCATCCTCTCTTGTTAAAGTAGTTACTCCAAACTCACCGTATGTATTTGTCCAAGACAATACTAAATCAGAGCCATTAACTTGTACATTTGTAAATGACCAAGAATCCATATAACCGTCAATACCTAAGATTGACAGTTTGTTACAAACATCAGAAAGCTCTAAAGAACCCCATCCATTTGCAGGACCTCCATAGCAATGCTGGTAAGTACCAAATGCCCAATCGTCTAAAGTATATAAACCGGCAGCGGCTTCAGTAATCGTAACCATACCAGTCTGTGCATCTCCTTCACAGAAAAAATCTGCAGTAGAAAAAGCATAGGTTCCTGCTAAAGCAGAAGAACAACTAGCAGATACACTTAAAGATCTAGATGCATTTCCAGCTGAAGTTGTAAAGGTAAAAGAATCTCCTATCGCAACATCACCTGTATTTATGCCTAATGCAGAACATGCATCAACTAAAGATAAAGTTTGCGTACCTGGTAAAGATAAACTACCTAAGCTTACTGGTCCTGCAGCTCCAGCTGCACCAGCATAACTTAAAGTAACATCGCCACTTGAAATTGCATCGCCACCAACTCCTACATCAAATCCTACAGAAGTATTGTCAATGTCACCAAGGTCATAAAAACCTGGTGCAATGTTTTGATAGAACATGACTGAACCACCTTCAGTGAAAAAGTCATCATCTTCAATATCAGAACATGAAATTGCCAAAGCAAAAATCCCTATAAATGGAATTAAAAGCTTACAGCTGTTAAAAATTATTTTCTTCATTTTATCTTCTATTTAAATAGTTTAAAATTTTAATCAAATCTGCCTCTTTCTGCAAATTCAATTTGTATTTTTTTATAAAATTTTTGCTGCCAGAATACTTCTTAATAAAGAAAGATTTTGCTTTTTTATTTTTAGTCGGTATCAATTCAAATTTTCCATTTTTTAGCAGGAAATATTTTTCTTCAATGACCACTTTATCATTGAAATTCCCAGTATCCAATAATTGATTATAATTAGCCTTCAACAATGAAGTCTCATATCTTTTATATAGGGAAATTTCACCTTTTTGTATTAATTCTAAAAATTCAAAAGCTTTTCCTTTAATATTAAATTTTTCAAAATTTCGATTCTTTTCTTCAGTTTTAAGAATAAAGCCTTTAATGTAAGTGGGTGGGATTGCAAGAATGTCTGCTCCCTCCTTGAGGTATAATTTTTGAACGTAAGGGTCATACTTTAGTAAGTACTTACTTACGATTTGATTATTCTCAGAAATCAAGTCAGCTTGTACCCAATCTTCTGTTATAAAAGCATTGTATTCTAATTCTTTAGCTCTCTGATCAAAAATTTCAATGTCACCAGCAACATACATGTGATAAACATCAAGAGTTAAAGCACCACTTCCTGGTTGAGCATTTGCCGAAAGGCAGATGCAAAATATTAAACCTATAATGACGAAAAAACTCTTGATATTCATATCACTTTTTTTTAATTATTCAAACACCCATAAAGGCACATCTAAAAGAGCGCCTCCTTGAGACGACTTAGCCGCTTCTACATTTGCACTATTCGTTTCAGATTCTGAACTTGCATATAACCATCTAAGCGGAATTCCTCCTGAAGGATTAGAACCATTAGCTCCATCAGCTTTTGGAGTTAAAGCAGGAAATCCTGTTCTTCTCCAGTTAGACCAAGTCTCGTGAAAGTTATATCCAAAGTAAGCCTTGTATGCTTCAGTTATGATTCTATCTTTCTTAGCAGCGCCATCTAAGCCAGCTATATCAGAAACTGTTGCTGTATAAGCCATGGCAGTAGAATCCATTCCTATCCCAAGCGTAGTCATGTTTGCTCCAACACCTGCAGCTAAAGCAGCAGCAACATCTGCATCTGATCCACCAGTTTCCAACAAACATTCAGCTTCAATGAATTTTAATTCTGTATATGAAATAATTGGAACTGATGCATTGTTTCTTGTCCAAAAGCCATCAATCGCTCCTCCTGTCATGATTATGGATTCTCTAGGATCTCCAGCCATCATACTTACAAATCCAGCATCCATGCCTAGCGTTCCACCTCTTTCTGTAGAGAAGGCTGCTAATGACCAGTTACCAGAATCGGTATCATCAAATGTCAAGTTAGATTCTTCAGCAGCAGATTCGTATGAAGCACCAAGAGCAGTTAAGGCTTTAGCATAATTACTTCCATCTCTTTTGCTCAAGTGTAAAAGGAATCTTGCTTTTAATCCCTGTGCAGTTTTAATCCAAGAAGCAGCATCACCGTCGTAAATCAAATCGCCACCAAAATAGCCCGTTGCTGTTCCTAAATCTGAAATTGCATCATCCAACATAGCTAATACACCTGAATAAATAGCTTGTTGTGAATCGTAACTAGGTTGAAGGTTTTCTTGACCTTGTAATGCTTGAGAAAAAGGCATATCTCCGAAATATGCTGTTCCTAAACCATATTGTTGAGCCATTAAGATTTTTCCAACACCTGAATAAAAAGTGCTGCCTTCTTCGGCTGCTTTCTTTACGATAACATCACAACTTTTTAATGCTCCTGCATATAAACCAAATCTCCAGTAGTTATTAAAAGTTGCTTCTTGTATTACATATGTAGTGTATTGAAGTTGTTGTGCATCTAAGCCTTCAAATTGTTGCATGACTATGCCTGCAACTCTTGCTTGATTACCTCCTTCATTGTATGCCGCAGACGCTATTGCTTCAGGCAAAGCCAAGTTTAAAGCAACATCTGTGTTCCTTGTTGGATCCGTGTTGAATTCATCCAAAGATTCTTCACAATTGAAGAACAAAATAGGAAGTAAGAAAATTATAATATATCTAAGTTTCATTTTATTCTTTTATAGTTTTTAGAAAGTAAGTTTTACACTAGCTACATAAGATTTAGTATTAGGCATATTGAAATAGTCTAATCCAAATCCATTTGAATCTGCAGTCAAGTTTGTTTCAGGATCAATGCCTGGGTAATCAGTGCTTAACCATAAGTTTCTACCTGTAAGCGTAATTCCAATACCTCCGAATGGAGAATTTTCAAATAAGTTTGAAGGTAAATCAAAGCCTAAAGAAAGTTCTCTTAGTCTAACCCATGAAGCATCATACACATTCATCTCACCGATTCCACCGAAACCGTAACGAACTCTATAGAAAGAACTAAATGTAGCTGTTTCATCTGCTGAGCCTAAGGCAACAGCAGTAGTATTAGGTTGGTAATCTGGAGATTCAGCAGTCCCTACATTTACTACACCATCAAAAACAACCACATCTTCTCTTTCGTCACCAGATAATTTAGAGGTTCCAAAATAGTTTGTGATCCCACATGTTCCACACCAAACTTGACCACCTTCTCTGATGTCAAATAAAGCATTCAATCTTAAACCTTTCCATGATATTGTATTTCTAAGGCCTAATGTCCAGTCTGGATTAGGGTTCCCTAATACCTTTTCAACTGGATCAGTTAAAGGCCATCCGTCAGCTCCTACGATAACGTCACCACCTTCAGTTCTTTGCCATCCTGTTCCGAAAATTGAACCATAAGGTTGTCCAGCAATTACTTCAGATGAAGTACTAACGAAACCAGATAAGAAGATTTGATCTACACCTGGAGCTAAAGCAAGTACGTTGTTTTCTATTTTCGTAAAGTTAGCGCCGATGTTCCATTCAAAATCGTTGTTCTTCACAGGAGAGAAATCTAACATTACTTCCCATCCTTTGTTTTCGATTTCTGCCGCATTTTCTGTCAAGTTAGCGAATCCTGAAGCTGCAGATAATTGAGTATCAATGATTAAATCTGTTGATTGAGCGTTAAAGTAAGTTACGTCTAAGCCCACTCTACCTTTCCAAAATTTAAATTCGCCACCAATTTCAAACGTGGTCGTAGTTTCAGGTGTAAGCTGATTATTTCCTAATAAAGTACTTCTTTCAAAAGCATTAGTTCCAAATGCTGGGAAAGTTAGGTTATCAATAAATCCATCTCCACCAGACTCAGCTTGGTTGAAATAATTTAAAGTTCTGTAAATAAGTGCATCAGATCCAACTGATCCATAAGATAATCTCAACTTACCATAACTTAAAATGTCGTTTTTAGCAAAACCATCTAATTCTGTGAAAGCAAAACCTAAACTTGCAGAATAGGATTGGTAAGTATTATTCTCCTTAGGTAAAGTAGAAGACCAATCGTTTCTGAATGTTAAGTTAGCGAATAAAAAGTCACTAAATCCAAAATCTAAGGTTGCATAAGCACCATGAATTCTTCTTCTGTTTATGAATTCAAAACCTTGAACATCAGTTGCATTACTAATGTGGAAAAAACCTGGAATTGCAAATCCACTACCTAGTGCTTCTTTATTTGTCAATACACTTTGCCATACATTATGGCCTACAATTGCACCAAAGCTAAAGTTGTCAAATTGTTTGTTGTAGTTTACAAATAAATCAGAGTTAATGTCTTTTAGGTTAAATGTTTGTTGGAAGATAGAACCTGTTAATCCTCTGTTTACTTCAATATCTAAAGAAGAAACTCTTTCATCAACGTATTGATCTACACCAATTTTATAGTTAACACCTAAATTTGGATTGATCTGATAGCCCAATTTTGCATTTCCTATTATTCTGTTTACATCATCTTCAGATGGATTTCTATTAGAAACCCAATAAGGGTTATCATAGATTCCCCATCTATAAGATCTTTGAGTACCATCTGCAAAGATGTAAGAATCAGGATCATCAGCAGCAGCTTGACCTTCTTTACCATTTCCGATGTCAAAAGTTGGTGAATTTCTCAACAATCCTAACATTACACCAGAAAGGTTTGATCCCCTTTGGATTCTATTTCCACCAGAATTAACAAAATTAGCTGACATACCAGCTGTCCACTTTTCAGTAATATTAATGTTTGTATTTACTCTAAATGAAGTTCTACCAAAAGTTGCATTAGGTACAACACCTTCAGATGCTAATCTACCAGCTGAAATAAAATAATTTCCTAATTTACTACCCCCAGAAACTGAAGCATTCAAATCAGTCGTTCTACCGGTAACAAAGAAATTGTAAGGGTCGTAAACATTTGCAGCTTGACCATTACCTGAATCTTTAGCTACTAGCGCTCCATTTTTATCAAAAGGATAATCAGCGTTACCGTCAAATTCTAGATCCGCGATTCTTGGTCCCCAAGAAAAGCCATTAAAAGTTTCAGGTCCTAAATATGTTGGCACTCCACCTAATACTCTACCTTGAGCATAAACATCTTGTCTTTCTGGTAGTTTACTAACTTGATCGAAAGAAACAGATCCTCCAATCTCAACGGTAGGCTTTCCTTCTTTACCTTTTTTAGTAGTAACTACGATGGCTCCATTTGCAGCTCTTACACCGTAAAGAGCAGTTGCAGCTGCACCTTTAAGTACAGTCATTGACTCAATGTCATTTGAATTGATGTCTACTACTCTGTTTGAAAAATCAACACCTGCAGTAGCTCCTCCATCAGAGTTGAAAGAGTTTGAACTATTGTCAATAGGTACACCATCAACTACGAATAATGGTGCATTATTACCATTGATCGAATTGGAACCTCTAATTCTAATGTTAGAAGAAGCTCCAGGAGAACCTGATGAACTTGTAACCGTTACACCTGCAACTTTAGAACTTAATGCATTTACAAGGTTAATTTCTTTAGCACCTGTAATATCATTAGGGTCTACGTTTTGTACAGCGTAACCTAATCTTGCTTTATTTGCCTCTAAACCTGTAGCAGTAACAACAATTTCTGATAGTTCAACACCTTCAGAAAGTGTAACATCGACTACATTAGAAGCTCCTAAATCAATTTCTCTTGTAACAAATCCTGTGTAACTAACGACCAATTTACTTGTGCCGTCCGGAACGTTTAGAGAGTACGTTCCATCAATGTCTGTAACGGTACCAACTGTAGTACCTTTAGCGATAATACTTGCACCTATTAAAGGCTCTCCAGTATCATCAGCAATTGTTCCTGAGACAGTTCTTTGTGCAATGGAAATTCCAAATGCAAAAAGTACCATCGCTAAAACCAGCGAGAGTTTTTTCATACTAATCCAATTTAATTAATTAATTAAAGTCTTTTTTAACCTACCAAAAATAGCAGATTTTCTTAATATTAATTAACAAATCCTTAACTATTAAGTTAAGAAAAGTAAAATTTAACATTAAATCGCTCTATTTCAGAGCTTTAAGGTATAATTGAATGGTGGAATATAAGCCATAGTAAAGCGCATCTGAGATTAATGCGTGTCCGATTGATACTTCCAATAAATGTGGTATTGAATCTTTGAAATACTTCAAATTATCAAGGTTTAGATCATGACCAGCATTTATGCCTATTCCTACTTTGTTTGCAGCGTCAGCAGCTTCAACAAAAGCTTTAATGGCTCTTTCTCTATCAGTTTGATAATTCTTGGCGTAATCACCGGTATAGAATTCAATTCGTTCTGCCCCAGTTTCTTTTGCTCCTTCTACAAATTTTGAAAATGGGTCTACAAATAAGGAGACCCTAATATTTTGACCTTGCAATCTGGATACAATTTCCTCCAGTTGAGATTTATGGTTGATTGTATCCCAACCTTGATCAGAGGTCAAAACTCCAGGTGAGTCAGGCACTAAGGTGCATTGTTCAGGCTTTACACTTTCTACCAATCGGAGGAACTCTTTTGAAGGATAACCTTCAATATTATATTCTGTTGTAACAACTTTCTTCAATAAAGGAACATCTGCATATTTAATGTGCCTTTCATCTGGTCTTGGGTGCACCGTTATGCCTTCTGCTCCGAATTTTTCGCAATCCTTAGCTACTTGGATTAAGTCTGGAAGGTTTCCGCCTCTTGAATTTCTTAAAGTTGCTATTTTGTTAATGTTTACGCTAAGTCTTGTCATTATCAATTTTTAAAGAGAAGTCTCTATTAATGCTTTATCTTTATATGATTAATTCAAAGGCAAATTTAAAAGTATATTATGGACATCGTACATAATGACCCTGAAATAAACAATGATGCGCTGTATGAATCCCAGAAGAGCCACCCTGCCTCTGTTTTAGGTATTTGTCTTGCATTTGTAGCGGTATC
>CALDYJ010000116.1 GCA_937941095.1 uncultured Saprospiraceae bacterium
AGTGGCAAGGAGATCAAAGATAGAATAGACATCAGTGATCAAGCATCAGGAACCTACTACTTGAAACTAGGTAATGCCAATGGCAGCGTAGTTGAAAAGATTGTGAAGTTCTAAAGAAAATCGTTTTTGATATTAGTTAAAATTAATATTTGATAAAAGCCTTCATAGCAAATTGTTATGAAGGCTTTTTAACTTTAGTTAATACAATCGTATGGTTTGTATAATTTTTTATAATTGGATTATAAGATCTTAAAATATGCATAGCATATGGGTGAAAATCATTAATTTAAAGGCTGAGAGATTGGATTATCTGGCTTAGAAAAGTGCATAAACTGTCATTTGCATAAATAACCTATCAAAAAAATAGACTTATGCAGCGTTTTGCCCCTTCTATGCCTATCATATAAGTAAATCTTACATTCCTCAAAAAGGCTAATAACTTAAAAAACTGAACAATGATGAACTCTTTACTCAAATTCATTTCTATAGCGGTTTTATCAACAGCAATTCTTATTGGTGTGAAGACCGATCAAGAAATACCAGATCAAAGCCAAGCATCAGATCTTATAGATTACTTGGATTATTCAGCACATAAGCATAATCATGCAGATGGAGAGATGTGTGCTTTTGATCGAAAAATAGAAGAAAGAATTGCAAAGGACCCAGCATATGCCCAAGAGCTAGAACATTATCAAAAAGTGGTAATGCCTAGAATGGTAAAAGAGTATCAAGAGAAAAAAGCTAGAGGTGCTTTACCTCCAATCATATCTATTCCAGTTGTCTTTCACATTTATCATAAAGACTCAGAAGGGATTGGTCAAGGTCAAAACCTTGATGACCAAACGATTTTGGATGCAGTCAATACCTTGAATGAAGATTTTCAAGCCTTAAATGACGCATATGAAAATAAGGTTCCGGACAGATTTAAGCCTTTAAGAGGAAATGCAGAAATTCATTTCTGTTTGCCTGAATTTGATCCTGATGGTAATCCAAGTACAGGAATTATTAGACATGCACATAATGGTCCTTATACGGATGCAATGCATGATCAAGTCAAAAGAGAACATGGATGGCCAAGTCAAAAGTATTATAACATTTACGTTGTGCCAATTATAACAGGTGCTGCTGGATATGCATACTTACCTTCAGGTGGAATCATCGGCTCTAAGTTGGATGGAACTGTTTGTGATAATGCATATGTAGGTGCGGGTATTCCGGTATTGACACATGAAGTTGGTCATGGACTTGGTTTGTACCATACCTTCAACGGTGGATGCGGTGGTGATGATGGAATAGAAGATACTCCTAAGCAAGGAACAACTTCAAGAGCTGCTCCTAAAGGAGGAAATGTGAACTGTACCATTGCTAATCCTCCAACTGGTCCAATTAGTTGTGATGACATAGAACACAATTGGGTAAATTTCATGGACTATACTTCATTTAGTTGCATGTCCATGTTTACTCAAGGTCAAGTTGATGTGATGAGATCAGTTTTATTAGGGAGTCCATTCGCATTAACAAATGGAGTAACCTGGGCAAGTAGAAAAGAATTAGCAGACAATGCAATCATTGCAGCTCCTTCTTGCAGTCCTTCAGTTCCTCCAGGTGGAGGTGGCACCAACCCAGATCCAGATCCAGATCCAGACCCAGTGGTAAATGATGCAGGAATTAGAAATATATTAGAGCCTTCTGATCCAGAATTTTGTTCTTCAGGAAATATTACTCCAATTGTTTTGCTAACAAATGATTATGGTGAAGCCAATCTGACTTCTTGTAAAATTAAGTATAGAATAGTTGGTGTGCCTGGGACTACAACTTTCAATTGGACTGGAGATTTAGCAACAAACGAACAAGAAGAAGTAACCTTAGCTCCTTTTGTTTCACCAAATGAAAATTATGACTTAACCGTTTGGACAACAGATCCAAATGGAGAAGAAGATGATAACGGATTTAATAATGAAAAATCAATAGGACAAGAAACAATTTCTGCTGCTGATCCTAATGTAATAGAAGATTTTGAACCGAATGCTTTTTCTCCAACAGACAAAGACATAGAATTATACAATCCAAACAATGATAAAACATGGGAACGTGTTACTTTACTTTCTGCCTATGGTTTAGGTAATGCCTGTGTTAGAATGCCTAATCATGAAGCTAATGGAACGGTACCTGATGGAAGAGAAGATTGGTTAGTGACACCATTGTTTGATTTTTCTACCATTAATAATCCTAGGCTGACTTTTGATGTTGCAGCTTTGCACAATACACAGTTGTCAGAGACAGATACTTTAGAAATAAGAGTATCAACTGACTGTGGAGAAACCTTTCCAACTGTAGTTTGGAGAAAAGGAGGTATAGATTTAGCAACTGTAGTAAAAGGCTTTGGACCAGAATATTTTCCAGTTGATGATGAATGGAGAAACGAGATAGTAGGACTTACCCAATTTGAAGGAACAGATAAATTATACGTAGCCATCATAAATACCGGCTACAACGTGAATAATATCTATTTGGATAACATTAACCTTGCAGAAGGATGTGCTTCAAACGTAACAAGTGAATACGTAGATGTTGCTTGTGGAGGAGATTGTACTGCCTTCATTAATCTTAACCTTACTGGTTTTGAAGCACAAGCTGAAATTTCTTGGTCTGCGTCTGCAGGTGGAGGAAGCGATCAAAGCAAGAGTGGACTTTGTGCAGGAGAGTATTCTTACACAGTAACAGATCCTGTTTATGATTGTGAGTTCGTAGAAACTATAACAATTACCCAACCAATTCCATTGTTTGTAAATGCTTCTGTAGGTCATGAAACTTTTGCAGCAAATCAAAACAACGGTTCCATTAATCTTAATGTAGATGGTGGTTCATATAATTATTCATACACGTGGTCAGATGGCGGACCAAATGATGCTAGGCGAACATTTTTAGCACCAGGTATCTACTGCGTGACTGTAGAAGATACCAACGGTTGTACCTTTGAAGAATGTTATGAAGTATTACCATTCGGATGTTCAACTGCGGTTATAGCAACAGTGGATCAGTACCCATGTGCACCGGGCGAATTGGCCACGGTAACAGTTGAAGTATCAGGAAATGCCTTTCCAGTAACCATAGTATGGCAACATGATTTCTTTTTACTGAATCAAACAACAGCGACAAATGTACCTCCTGGAGTATGGAGTGTATTTGTACAAGAACAATTAAATGACTGTGAGGCGGAAGTAGTAATAGAGATATTTGAATCTGTAGATGATAATCCATTCATCATCCATGAATCAAATGCAGGTGCGTCGAATGGAACGATAGATCCAATGGTAAGTGGAGGATCAGGAGAGTTTACATATTCGTGGTCCAATAATGAGACAAGCCCAACAATAAGTAATTTATCAGCCGGCGATTATACGGTAACGATAACAGATATAGAAACAGGTTGTATGTTGATAGAGACGTACACAGTATTATTATTAAACTGTGATATGGAAGTAAGTTGGACGATCACTCCAGTGACTTGTTTTGGAGGAGATGATGGTCAGATCAATGTGATGGTAACAGGTGGCTCAGGCAACTTTACCTACAACTGGACAGACGCAGGCTTGAGTGGATCAAACTTAAATGGATTAGAATCAGGGACGTATCAAATATTAGTAGAAGATGCAAACGGCTGTCAAGAACTACACAATATATTTTTACAACAACCCGGGATGATAACAGTAGAGTTTGAGGTGATGGATGAATCGGTGCCAGGGGCACAAGATGGCTCGATCAATACTACGGTAAGTGGAGGAACTCCAGGTTATCAGTACGAATGGTCAGCCAATGCAGGCAGCAATGCGAATGCAAGTGGACTAGGCGGAGGCACTTATAATGTAACAGTGACAGATGCAAACGGTTGTACGACAGTGCAGGGAGCGACAGTAATCGGAATAGAGTGTCCAGAATTTATGGTAGAAGGCTTGCCAAGCGACATAGCATGTAATGGCGGCAGCACAGGAAGTATAAATGTAACGGTAGAAGGTCCCTTAGGACCGTTTACTTATGCGTGGAATAGTGGTCAAGACAGCGGGGAAATAACAGGAGTACCAGCAGGTGACTATGAAGTAGTGATAACGGATGAAGATTCGGGTTGTACGACAAGCTATGAAGTAAGCTTAACAGAACCAGATGCGCTAAGCCTGCAAGTAGATGGGATGGCAGAAAGTAACTTAGGGGCGAATGATGGAAGTGTAAGTGCGATGGTAAGTGGAGGAACAAGTGATTATAGCTATGAGTGGACAGATGCGAATGGAATGGTAGTAGGGACCACTGCGATGGTGAGTGAATTGGGACCAGGAGAATACTGTGTAGAAATAACAGATGCGAATGAATGTACGATAGAAGATTGCTTTACGATAACAGCAGGTGCAGATCCATGTGCAGGCTTTAGTGCAGTATCAGGAGATCATGTACCGGTAAGTTGTAATGGCGGCAGTGATGGAGTAGCGACGGTGATCATAACAGGAGGGACGGAACCTTATACGTATACTTGGTCAGATGATCAAGATGGTGAACAAGCAACAGGCTTATCAGCAGGCGAGATTTTAGTGACGATAGTAGATGGGAATGGTTGTGAAAGCATGACAAGTGTAACGGTAACCGAACCAACAGCCTTGGCCTTGAGTACAAGCGGTACAAACGAAAGTGTACAAAATGCATCAGATGGAACAGTAACAGCGATGGCAAATGGCGGTACAGGCAGCTACACCTATGAATGGACAGATGCAAATGGCATGGTAGTCGGCACGGGTGCGATGGTGAGTGGTTTAGCCCCAGGGGAATACTGTGTAGAGATCAGAGATGAAAATAATTGTACAACAACAGATTGCTACGAAGTATTAGCAGGAGGAGATCCATGTGTAAATACGGACTTAGGAATAGAATTATTAGGAGGCACGCTAGATTGTGTAAGCCAACAAATAGAATTAGTAGCACAGAGTTTTGGTGGTTCAGGAAATGTAAGTTATGAATGGCAAGATGGAACAATGGGAGCAACTTATACAGTAACAGTAGCAGGAGCATACACAGTAGTAGGGACGGATGAATTAGGTTGTACAGCAGAATCAATAGTAGAAGTTAACCAAGACACCAATCTACCAGACATAAGTGTAACGAATACATCAGAGACAAGTGCAGGAGCTTCGGACGGCACAGTAACAGTAAGTGTAGTAAATGGAACAGACTTCACCGTCAGCTGGTTTAATGCAGCGGGAATGATGATCGGAAGTGATCTGACCTTGACAGATTTAGCACCAGGCGAATACTGTGCAGTAGTAACAAATCCATCGAATGGCTGTGAAACAGAAATGTGTACAGAAGTAGTAGGAGGCAGTGATCCATGTGCAGATTCCCCAGCGGTGGAGGTAAATAACTTAACAGGAACAGGAATAATAACATGTGAAGTAACAAGCATAGAAATAGAAGCCTTAGCCACGGGCGGAGATGGAACATATACTTATCAGTGGGGAGACGGCAGCGATGCAAGTACCTTATTGGTAACAGAGGCAGGAACTTACACAATAGTGATAGAAGATGGAAATGGATGTATGGCAACGAATATGATCATAATAGAAGAGGATGTATTGGATCCAGTGATCTTGACGACAAGCTCACCAGAATCAAGTATAGGAGCTTCCGATGGTACAGTGAGTGTAATAGCAGGAGCTGATGATATCATAGAATGGCGAGATGCCAGCGGGATGATCATTTCCATGTTTGAGGTAGTAATGAGCTTAGCGCCAGGGGAATACTGTGTGACAGTAACAGGGCCAAATGGTTGTACAAGCGAAGAGTGTGTAGAAGTATTGAGCGGTTCAGATCCATGTATCGGCTTTAGTGCAGAAATAAATAGTTTAAATGTAAGTGATGTAAGTTGTAATGGTGGATCAGATGGGACAGCCGAAGTGATTGTCACAGGGGGCACAGCACCTTACACATATGCCTGGGCAGATGGACAAGAAGATGCCACAGCAATCAATCTTGAAGCAGGCGTATATACAGTAGTAGTGAGTGATGCCAATGATTGTGAGCAAATAGTAGAAATAGAAATCACAGAACCAGAAGCGATGGACTTAGCCTTAAGTGGGACAAATGAGAGTAGTGCAGGCGCAGGTGATGGGAGTGCAAGTGCAAGTGTGAGTGGCGGTACAGGCAGCTATACTTATAGCTGGACCGGACCAAATGGCTATACAGCAAGCACAGCGACAATAGAAGACTTAACACCAGGCGAATACTGTGTAGTGGTAAGTGATGAAAATGGATGTGAGCTAGAAGAACAATGCTACGAAGTATCAGGAGGAGATGATCCATGTAGAGACTTTGAAGTAATAGCAGAAGGAGGAAGTGTAAGTTGTTTTGAAGCAGAAGATGGAAGCTTGGATCTAGTGATAGAAGGTGGCACAGCACCTTATGAAATATTGTTTGGTGGCATACCGATAACAAGCATAACAGGGACAAGCTTTACAAGTCCAGCGATCTTACCAACGGGAGTAGCAAGCTTTACGATAGTAGATGCGAATGGATGTGAGCAAGTAGTAGAGGCAGAGATAACGAGCCCAGAAGAACTGTTAGTAGAAGTAAGCACAAGTGGAGAGAGTGTACCAGGAGCCAGTGATGGCAGTGCAAGTGCAAGTGTAAGCGGAGGTACCTCAGATTATAGCTATCTATGGAATACAGGAGACACGACTCCAAACATAGAGGGTCTACCATCAGGAGAATACTGTGTAACGGTAACAGATGCGAATGACTGTACGGTAGAAGAATGTATAGAGGTGACCCAAGGAAGTGATCCATGTGCAGACTTTGGCGTTGAGGTAATAAGTGAAGGTGCTAATTGTCCAGGCGGTGCAGATGGTTATGGCGAAGTATCGGTATTTAATGGAACACAGCCTTATGAAATAGAGTGGAGTGATGGCAACACAAGTGACTTAGAAAGAAATGATTTACCAGCAGGCACGTATACATTTACCTTAGTAGATGCGAACGGATGTGAAGGCAATGGATCGATAACAATAGAAGAACCAGCGACAATAGAAATCAACATCACAGCGAGCAATGAGACTTTGTTAGGAGCAGGAGATGGAGAAGCAGAAGCAGATGTAAGTGGCGGCTCAGGGGAATACACCTACAGTTGGTCAGGAGGGAATAACTTTTCATCAACAGTAGAAGACTTGATGGATTTAGAACCAGGAGTATACTGCTTAGTAGTAACAGATGGCAATGGTTGTGAGTCAGAAGAAGTATGTGTAGAGATAAGCACAGGAAGTGATCCATGCTTGAATTTTGAAGCAAGCCTAGCCTTGAATGCAGCATTGTGTAATGGAGAAGAATCCGGCTCAGCAACAATAGATGAAGTAGTAGGAGGCACAGCGCCGTATACTTATGAATGGAGTGATGGTCAGACCGGTCTAGAGGCGACCGGATTAGGAGCCGGCCCAATTGGTTTAACACTAACAGATCTAAACGGCTGCGAGCTGACCTTAGAAGGAGAAATAGAAGAACCAAGTGCGATAGAGTTGATGCTGTTGAATACCGTGAATGAATCGGATACAGGAGCAAATGATGGATCCTTAGAAGTAGGAGCAACCGGGGGAGTAGGTGAGTATACTTACGAGTGGAGCAATGGAGCAAGTGGCAGCTTACAAGAAGACTTAGCTTGCGGCGATTATCAAGTAACGGTAACGGATGCGAACGGTTGTGAGCAGATGTTGGAAGCGAATGTAGGATGTAGCGACTTAGGTTGTGAGACCTTAACGGCAGAATACATCGTTAACCCAGTAAGTTGTTTTAGCTTAACAGACGGATCGATAGAGGTCATCCCATCCGGAGGCACAGCGCCATATGAAGTAGATTACAACTCAGGCTTAAGTGGGGAGAATGTAGGCAACCTGCCAACGGGCATTTATGCACTAGTAGTAACGGATGCGAACGGCTGTACGATAGACTTAGAAATAGAGGTAATACAACCATCGCCACTACAAGCAATGGTAGAGGGCTACGATGGAGTATGTGGAATCCAAGGCTCAGCGGAAGTAACACCGATAGGAGGAACAGGTCCCTACACAGTAGAGTGGAATACAGGAGCAGAGACAGGAATAATAACAGGTCTGGAGACAGGGGAATACAGTTGTACGATAACAGATATAAATGGCTGTACGCAGACAGGAAGTGTAAGCATAGAAAACAACTATACGCCATTGGCCTTTGAAGTAGAGAAAAAGAACGTAACCTGTAATGGTGGATCGGATGGTTTTATCACAGTAACGATAACAGAAGGACAGGGTCCATTTAGTTATGAGTGGTCAAATGGAAGTACAGATCCAGAGATTTATGACCTAAGTGCAGATCAGTATACCTTGATCATAACAGATGGAGATGGTTGTGAGTATGCCTTATCAAGAGATGTGATAGAACCAAATGCATTAGATTTGGATTACATAGTTGCGCAAGGAGGCACAAGTACAACCTTTGATGTGACCTTGAATGTAAACGGCGGAACACCACCATATACCTTTGATTGGAACGATGGATCTGTCTCAGTAATCAATGTAGGCATGACAGTGGGCACATATGAGGTGACGATAACAGATGAAAGAGGATGTTCAGAGGTATTCGAAATCGTAATAGATGGCTCGATAACAAGTATAGCTGGCTTAGAGATATTAGAAGAGATGAGAGTGTATCCAAATCCGACAAGTGGCAATTTAGATATAGTAGCCAGCTTGAGTAGGTATGCAGAATTAGACCTGCAGTTGTACAATGTATTAGGTCAGAAGGTGCTGCAAAGAAAAGTAAGTGGCAAGGAGATCAAAGATAGAATAGACATCAGTGATCAAGCATCAGGAACCTACTACTTGAAACTAGGTAATGCCAATGGCAGCGTAGTTGAAAAGATTGTGAAGTTCTAAAGGAGACGATTCTATAGATGAAGCATAACAAAAGAAAGACCTTGTAGTTAAATAACTATAGGGTCTTTTTTTATTGAAAAATTTGAAATATTCCAGTTCTTAGTACATTAGCGTTATAATAGCGTATCAACAATAAATGAAAGAAAATAGATTAAGGATTCTCACTTATTCGGTAATAGCATATATGCTCATTGCTTTTGCATGGTGGACCATCCTACTTTTTCAAAAAAACCAGGATGCCTTTAAGGCAAAAAAAGAACTCATGAAAATGGTCATGGTTGCTGAAGGAGTCGTGAATTCTCCTGATCAGTTTATCAATAATGCAGCCTTCAAAGATTTAGAAAAAAAATACAAAAGGCAAGAGTGGATGATTTTTGGAGAAGCCATTGTATTTGTCATCAGTTTAGTGATTGGAGTTTGGTTAATCAATAGAGGTTACAATAAAGCGATTCATACTGCGAAGCAAAGTAAAAATTTTTTACTCTCGATCACACATGAATTAAAATCTCCCATCGCTTCAATTTTGCTAACCTTGGAAACATTTTTAAAGCGTTCTTTACCTCAGGATAAATTTGAAAAACTAACCTCAAATGCTTTAGTAGAAACAGAGCGACTAAATAAATTAGTTTCTGATTTACTACTTGCTTCGAAAATGGAATCTTCTTATCAAGCACAAGTCGAAGTATTTAACATCAATGATTTATTAAAAGGCATCATCGAAAAGATCAAAGCGAAAAACCCTGAAGCAAATATCAGTTTGGAAGAAAAAATAGCTAACCAAGAAATAAAAATGGATTTACTTGGGGTTACATCAATAGCCATTAATCTAATAGAAAATGGAATTAAATATTCATTCGAAAAACCTGATATTCAAGTGACAATTGATAAAAATAATGAGGCTATATTACTGGACGTTGCAGATAAAGGAATAGGCATTAAGCAAAAGGATAAAGCAAAGGTCTTCGAAAGATTTTATAGAGTAGGAGATGAAGATACAAGAAAGACAAAGGGTACAGGTTTAGGTTTATACATTGTCAAAGAGATCGTGAAGAACAATAATGGATCGATTACACTAGTGAACAATAAACCGAATGGAAGTGTTTTTAAAGTGGTCTTGCCTTTTGATCCAATTCGTATAAATTAATTTAGAATTTTTAAAGCATAGCAATGCGTATACTACTTGTAGAAGATGAAGAAAACATAAGAGATGTAGTTAAGCTTAATCTTGAGTTAGAAGATTATGAAGTCATTACTGTCTCTAATGGTAAAGATGTTATGAAAGTTTGGAATAGCGAACATTTTGATCTGCTCATTCTTGACATTATGCTTCCTGAAGTAAACGGATTTCAAATATGTGAGCAAATCAGATTAAGTGATCTTAAGACTCCAATCTTAATGCTTACCGCTAAAGATTCAGCCAGTGATCGTGTTAATGGACTACGGAAAGGGGCAGATGATTATTTGACAAAACCGTTCAACCTTGAAGAATTACTTTTAAGGGTTTCGAACCTATTAAAAAGATCTAGTGGCAAAGAAAACAATACTCCTGAGATTTATACTTTTGGAACCAACAGTATAAATTTTCTCACATATAATGCAAAAGGCAATCAAGGAGAATTTATGCTCACCAAAAAAGAAGCGATGCTCTTAAAGTTATTGATTGATCGTAAGAATGAAGTCGTTTCAAGGCAGCAAATTTTACAATCAGTATGGGGCTATGATGTATATCCTTCCACGAGAACAATAGATAATTTTATCCTTTCATTTAGAAAATATTTCGAGGAAGATCCTAAAGCGCCTTCTTTTTTTAAATCTGTAAGAGGAGTAGGGTATAAATTTACAAGTTAATTACTTGAGGCAATTTTAATGTCTCCATAATTAACATTAATGGCAACTTTTATTCCACTCAATTCTGCAGTAGGTTTAATCACAGCATTCTTGATTCCTGAATCCCTCAAATCATATTTAGCCAACAAATGTTCTGGCAAATCAATTTCACCATCTTTTGAATTTAGATTAAAATTATAAGAACTTAGTAATTGATCATAAAAGTAAACATCCGTTTTTTCTGCATCGATTGTTAGGTCTAAGTAAGATTGGTTAGCAAAAACTTTTATGATTCCTTGATTGGCTTTTATATCAAACTTACCTGAAATCTCACTCAAGGTAACGTTTGATCTATTAGCGATGATGTCTACATCGCCATTGATCATTACACCTATTAAGTCACCATAATATGTGTTGACTTTTACATCTCCAGCTATATTTTCTAAAGCAACATTACAGAATTCACTTTTGATGTTTAGGCCATTACTTAAATCAACAATATTTGCAGATCCAAAGTAATTAGCTAATTCTATTTTACAATTTTTAGGAATGCTTATGGTGTAGATTACATTTAATCCTGCAACAACAGAATCACTTGTAATGACATTTCCTATTCTTATTTCTTCAGGAGTTTCTTCTTTAAAATAAGTTATAAATTCTATTTCTTTTTTAGCAACTGCAAGTTCTGGGTGTTTCGCAATCATTTTTACATCAGCATGAATAAAGTCCTTGTCCCATGTGATCACTTCTACTTTAGATTTTGTCCCTTCAATTTTTAGGAGTTGACCTTCTTGAAAAGAAATCTTTTCCTGAAATGATTTTGTCATAACCTGTAATTCTATTTCTTGGGCCATGACATTGCTACAAAGCAATAAGGCTAATGATAGACTGAATAGGTATGGTAATTTCATTAAAGAATTTTTAAATAAACACTTCATCAAACTTTATATTTTTATTTCTTCTAACAATTCATTCATTAAGTTCATTCTTTCTTTTTCAATCGCGTCTAACTTTTCTCTTAATACAATATTTGTATCGTACTTTCCTAAGGCCCCACTTAATTTATCAGAAGCTTTTTTAAGTTCATCTAATTCCGAAAGAATATTTTTATTATCATCTTTTGAAATTTTCTGTGCATTGACTAGTGCCTTAATGGCGTCGTCCGCATGTTTGTTATTGTAATTCTTTCTTTGAAAACGTGTATTTGGGTATTGTTCGATGGTATATTCTTCCACTACTTTTCCAGCATTCAGTGTCCCATTTCCAAAAAAGAAAAATCCAGTCACAAGTATAGCTATGGAGGCTGCGGCTAACAATGGTCTTAACCATGTTAGCTTTTTAAGCTTAGGTTGGACATCAAGTTCTTGGTTGATCTTTTCCCAAACTAAATCAGGTGGACTGTAATGCTTTAAGTGTTGGACTTTATCATGAATGGCATCATCCATGTCAAGGTTCTCTTCGATACTGTCCCAAAGATGCTCGTCTGGAAGATGGATCTTTAATTGGGCCAATGCTTTTTCTAATGTATGTCGATTAAATTCTTGCATATCAAATCATTTTTTCCAACATGAGTCTAAGTTTCTTCTTAGAATGAAACAATTGAGATTTCGAAGTCCCTTCCGAAATATTCAAAAGCTCACCAACTTCTCTATGGCTATAACCTTCAATTTCAATTAGGATGAATACAGATCGGTAACCGGCTGGAAGAGCTTGTATGGCTTTTTCTAAGTATTCGGCATTTAAATAATCACCCCAATCGATAAAATCTGGACCAGAAGTAATTTGTTCATTCAGTTCCGTAAAATTTGGTTTCTTTTTTACTTGTTTAATAGCAGTTCTAACTACTATTGTTTTGATCCATGCCCCTAAGGTAGATTCTCTTCTAAAAGATTTTAGACTTTTAAAAATTTGAATAAAAGCTTCTTGCAGCACGTCATTTGCTAAGTCAAAATCATTCGTAATCCGATATGATATGGTGTACATAGCATTTTTATACTTTTCGTAAAGTTTTTTTTGTGCTAAACGATCGTTTGCCAAGCAGGCTTCTATGAGTTCATTTTCTTTCATACTTATTACAAAACTCATCAATATTAGCTTTTTGTAGGAATTTCTCCAATTTCGTGGTTTAATTAATTGATAGAAAGAGTCTATAAAGCTGAATATGGTTGTATGAATGCTGCTTTTTATGAAATTCTTTTCAAAACTTCAGGAGTCACGGCATTTGTAGCTAATGGTGGGGCTATAAGAAAACCAATTCCTAGCATCAATAAAACCATAAATACCATGCCATTGCCTATCGCTAAACCTTTATGTTTTCTGACGAATCTGCTTGAATCTTTTACATTATAGTACCTTTCAAGCGTATAGTCCATGTTTCCAAAGCCTGCGTAATAGGATTGGATAATGAAAATCAAAGCTGTAGTAATTGGACTTAGAAAAGGGAGGATTAATCCTATAAGGAATAAGATTAAAGTGATGAAGATTTCTCTAAATATGTTTCTGAAGGTAATTCGAAGCCCACGGATGAATCCTTTAGCAGTGTCAAGGACAGTACTCTTTGCTTGCTGATCATGCGAACCGTGGATATTTTCATCTATTTTTTGAGACATTGGACTCATGAAAGGGGAGGCCAATAAAATAACGATGTATTTAGCAAGGAGTAATCCAGTAAGTCCTATTAATAAACCACCGATCCATTGGCTGATTTTGGCAACAAAAGCTGAGCCCCATTCCCATTTATACCAAGAGATCATCCATTCACCTAAGTTATCTCCGAAGGAAAAAGCACTAAATACTAAGCCCGTAAAAAACACCAAACCTAAGACTGTTGGCATGAAAGTAAACCTCCAAAGCTTGAATTTAGAGATGTTTTTGAAATATTTTAAGTAAGCGCTTATGCCATCGATGATATCCTTAATCATGTTTGTATGATTTTCTTCTTTTGAAGATTAGGATTTTTTAAAAGAGAATCAAATTTTTTAGACGAATAGGGATTTTAAGCCGTCTCAGGCTTTTTCTTTTTTCTTCTTGTCTTAAACAATTCTACAACCTGTTTTTGATTAAGGAAATTCATTTCAACAAAAGTTGAAGCTACAAACTTCTTAATGTCTTGGTAGTCCTTACCTCTTTTGTCAACATGAACTTTTAGTAGTTTTTTGACATATGACAAACTTAAATCCTTAAGAAATTGGTTAAACTGCTGATTGGAAAAAATATCCATATAAAGAGGGAATGCGTAAGCCCCAACAGGTCTTTCCTCGGTAACATCAGCCGTTTCCATCTTTGATGGTATTTCTCCGATTAGTTCCATAAATAGTGGATAACCTTGTTCATCTAGGTTAGTGATGACTCTATGGATATAATTCAAAATGGTTTTTCTAACTGCTTGATTTATTTTAGATAAACCTTCATGATTGTTGTAAAAATGACGAACTGCTTCAACAGCATCTTTATGGACATATCCTTTGCCATGGACCTCATCCATCAATTTATAGAATGCGGAAAGTTCGTCTTTGATGTTTTTGTCTATGCAAGCACTAGTTCTGTTATCTGCTTTATTGTCAAGATCAAGATGAGAGGCATGAACATCTAGAATAAAATCTAAATGCATGTCGCTAAAATTAGCGTCGTCATTTCTTAATTTAGTATAGATGTCTGTAAGGACTTTCTTTTCAGGATCTTTCCAGTCAATGAAAGAAGCTGCTAGCCCTAAAATATAAGTATGTTCTTTTGTTCCAAAGAAAGCTGGATTCGAAACGAATTCCATGAGTTCCTTTTCGAAAGATGCAGTTTCTTTGTTGAATTTAAACCTTGTAACAAGAAAAGTTTTTATACGATAATAATCTGTTGAAAGATCTTTTTTAGCAGTAGGGAAGCTAGCCGTATAGAAATAGTCATTTCTAAATTGCCTAGCAAATCTTCCTCTTGCTCTTTTTCTTTCATCCAAAATTCTATACTGTGGAATCTTTTGACTTTGTAAGAAATACCTAACTCTTTTGTTGTTTACTTTATTGATTAAGTTGGTAATCCAAATGTCGCTGCTTAATGCAAAGCCGGTTTGGATGGATTGACCAATTCTTTTCTTCAACCATTCAAAATTAGCAGAATTACAAATCCCCAATAGAATCTTTTCAAAGTGATCTTGCGGTTTTCTGTATTTAAAGTTTTCATCATGCTCTCCTCTTAAAACGGAATAGCCCAAAATTTTTGGAAGAATAAGTCCTTCGTAGTTTTCATTTAAGAATAACTCTTCAAGACCAATAATTTGTAAAGGATTTTCATCCATTACTCTGCTGTGCAGTTCAATCATTTTTGGTTCAAAACTGTCTCTTAAGGCAGTATAATCCTCTTCTTCTTCAGATTCAAGGTAAGCAGTGTGTAGCTCAGAAGCCATTAAATCCTTTAGGATTACATCAGCTTCATCTTTATAAGTTTTGGAAAGTTGTAACATATCTAATTATTTAATTGAAAACCTGATAAGCAAATTAAGGCTTACCAGGTTTTAAAAGTATTGGAATTAACCAAATATACTAAAATTTGATATAATCTTTATATAGTTATACTAATCTTCTGTAGATTTTGATTCATCAGGATTAACAACTTTTCCTCCGTCTAATTCATCTTGAAGCACTTTCAACTCATCCCATTTGCCAGCTGCAGCTAAAGCTGCTTGCTGAGGCCAAGTAGTTGGATCATGCATAGTATAACGACTTCCTGCATCTGCAAGAATTCCTTTTAATTTATCGAGTGGGGCATTTTCTAAATCACTAAAAGATGCAAGACCTGCTGTATGCAGTAACTCAGCAATCTTTGGACCTATACCTTCGATTTTTTTGTAATCATCTTCCTTAGCTGGTGCTCCACTTACAACAGGTATTGGAGTAGCTTCTTCAGCAGGCTTTTCTTCTGCAGCTGGAGCTTCTTTCACTTCCTCAGCAGGCTTTTCTTCTGCAACAGGAGCTGGTGCTTCTTTTACTTCTTCAACAGGCTTTTCCTCCGCAACAGGAGCTGGCGCTTCTTTTACTTCAGGAGCAGCATCGTTTCCACCAGCAAATGATTCAACAGTAGTTTGTTCAACTGAATCAGCAAATGATTTATTCTCTTTAGAATCAGCAGCTCCATCTTTAGATGGTTTTGCCGAAGTTTCTTCAGCCACTTTTTTAGGTGCTTTCGCAGAACCAGAAATTTGCTTGTGCCATTCAAGTCTCTTAAGCTTAGTCTCTTCAAACCTTTCAGCTACTTTTGCATCTTTCTCATCAATGAAGTTCTTCCATTTGATGTCTGCATCTTCTTGACTTAATGACCCTTTACTTACACCTCTTTGCAGATGCTTCTTGAAGTATACTCCTTTGAATTTAAGGATTGCTCTTGCAGTATGTGTTGGTTGAGCCCCAACCATAAGCCAGTCAAATGCTCTTTCTCTATTTAAATCAATGGTTGCAGGAGAGGTCATAGGATTATAAGTTCCTATTTTCTCAATAAATTTACCATCTCTAGGAGCTCTTGCATCAGCAATTACAATGTGATAGAATGGTTTTTTCTTACGTCCGTGTCTTTGTAGACGGATTTTAGCAGGCATATTGTTAAAATTTAAGTGGTTAATCCATACCTTTTAGCATCGAACATCGATCTAAAGGGTTTTAACTATTTAATCGAGGCGCAAAGGTAATATTAAAAATCTAAATATGCTATTATTTTAAGCTTAGAAAGTCACTTTTTTCTTGAGTTTCTTGCCTTTTCGCTCAACAATCACTGTAGTTTGATCGCCAACTTTGAATAAGGACAAAGCCTCCATATACTTATAGATGTCTGTAACTTCAACATCTCCCAATTTTATGATGATGTCACCATTTTCAATACCACCTTTTTTGGCAGGTCTCTCATCAAGTACAGAGTCTATCTTCATCCCTTTACCATTATATACATAATCGGGCATGACACCTAAGGTTACTTTAAAAGCAGCAGCTTTTCTTTCTGTGGTATCCTTAGTCTTTGTAAAAGCAATTTTTTCTTGTTTGTTTAAAGCCTCGATGATGTTATAGATGTAATCAGCAATTTCAATAATTCCTATAAAGTTTATCAAATGAGCATCATCTTCTGGTTTGTGATAATCTTGGTGTTGACCAGAAAAGAAATGCAAAACTGGGACATCTTTTAAATAAAATGGAGTATGATCAGAAGGGCCAATGCCTGATTCAGTTGTCACTGCCTCAATACCATGGGTCTTATTGTTGTCTAAAATTTCTTTCCAGACTGGAGAAGTTCCGATTGCATTAATTGATAAAACCTTTTCTTCATTCATTCTTCCTACCATATCCATGTTGATCAAAGCGTTTATGTTCTCTAGTGGGATGGTAGGGTTTTCTACATAATGTTTAGATCCAAAAAGGCCCATTTCTTCTCCAGAGAAAGCAAGAAACATATAATTATACTTCTTAAGCTCGGAATTTTTTAGCCTTTCGGCCAATAGCAGCATTGCAGCAATTCCACTTGCGTTATCATCCGCTCCGTTATGGATGGCAGGGCCACCTGCATGTCTGGATCCAGATTCTCCGTAGCCTAAGTGATCGTAATGTCCTCCGATCACTATGGTGTGTTCTGCTTTATTATCAATGAAACCTATGACGTTTTTACCGATTCCTTCTCTTGGTGTTTTCTTTTCTACCGCATGTGGATTACTTAATTCTTTAAAAGGAAATGCTTGAATCCACTTTCCATCCTGACCTTTTGGACTTAATCCTATTGCAGCCATTCTATCTATAATGTATTCTGCTGCTAAGGTTTCACCTTTTAAACCGGTGCCTCTCCCTTCTAGGTAGTCCGAAGCTAAATAAACAACATCAACCCTGACTTGAGTTAGCTGATCTCCTTGCTGCCCAAAAATAGAACCACTGAAACATATGATTAGAAAAATAAATATGGAATTCTTCATCTTTTTAATTTAATCCTTAAAGCTATAAAATTAACAGCCAGATCAGGAAAAAGATTGTAAAACCTCAAGAAAATGACCAGAAGATGATTATTTATCCTTACCGACTAAGTCATCTATTGAAACAGATCTTGTATGCTCTGATGCTTTGAAGTTTTTATCTGGGTTACCCATTTTAAGCATGGCCTTTATTTGATTAAAGATAAATAAAGGAAGGCCCCAAACTGCTTTCCAGACTTGCTTTGGCACCTTAGAAAGATACAATGAGAAGAAAACATTAAATGCAAATATGGCAATAGCGACTGCTAAGTTGATAAACATTAATGGGTTAACAAAATAGTTAATTACTGTTAAGATGACTGCGAGTAAAACCAAAATAAAAAGAGGTGGAGATGCAGTCATTAAACCAAAGAAGAACTGATTAAAACTGAAGTTTTTAATTCCTTTAAAAATAAAGCCTAAAGAATTAGGCAAGTTTTGAAAGTAAGAATAGATCCATCTACTTCTTTGTGTTTCTACTTGCTCACCACTTACTACTTTTTCATCATATACTATCGCATCCCAGGCGTAACTTATTTTTTCATTTTTAGCCAGAAGTACATTTTGTAAGATTTTATCTTCTTGTAACATTTTCTTGTTTAAATGTTTGCCTTCACTAATCTCAGGTCCATAGAGATATTCCTTGTACAAATTAGTCTCAATGGCCATTCCAGAACCTGAAATAACAGCAGAAGATCCTATCAGATATGGAGCATATCGTTCAATGTAATTTTTGTAAAATTCTCCTAAAGAATCTGTACAGGCATAAATTGTATCTAGATTTTTTGCAGTTCTTTGACCTTGAATAGACCTCAATCCGCTATTGCAGTATTTATTAAGTACCTTAAAAAAGTTAGGGTGTGCTAAATTATCTGCGTCAAAAATTATAGTGTATTCGTGATTTCTTTTGAATTGTTCCACCGCATGAATAATGGATTTAATTTTTAAATTAAGTGGTGGGTCAGGAGAAATGACCGTAAGTTTTTCGTCATGTAAATCCCAATCACTCACATCACAATTATCTGCTAACAAATAGATTTCAAAATTTTGATATTCTTGTTTTAGTATAGAAGCAATAAGCGGTTTGGTAATCTCGGCATTTTTATAAGCTGTGATAATGCATCCAAAATCAAATTCTTTTTCAATTTTTTTATTCTTATACTTTTCTCCGCCCATGAAAGAAAACATAATGCTTAAAAAAGGCAAGATCAAGAAGAATATTATTATCCCACTAATGATCAACAGAAAAATATTTAATATGCTAAATATCATAATGAATGCTTAATGCAGTACTGAACTGAGCTTGTTTATCTTTTTAACGTCAGTTTCTCTAGCTGGGTTATTTAAATTCCAAAAAATAGCTCTATAAAAAGCTTTTAAATTAGCCCATTTCCTACGGATTATAAAACCGAGTGTATTTTTTGGAATAATAGCAAAGAGCAGAAATATTGAAAACAAAAGGATTTGCCATCCTTTCTTGTGCCTACGCATAAAGAGAATTCGGTTTCGATTTATGTAGTAAGTCTTTATTGGACTATCCTCACCAACGGTTAAGGATTCTTTGTGATAAACTTTTGCATTGGGTTCAATTTGAACATCAAAGCCAGCTTTTTTAATACTTTCTGACCAATCTAATTCTTCATAGTATAGGAAAAAGGTATCGTCCATTAATCCAGCTCTCTCAATCACTTTTTTCGTAGTCATCATTGCAGCTCCATGGATGTAAGAAGTACTTCTTTTAAGTGTAAACTTCCCGGTGTTTTTTTCTTTATACCCAATGGTTTTATTTCTTGCCGTCAAAGTGCTTATAGGTGTTGCTCCTGCAAATTGTACAATCTCTTCTTCTTTGTTTTTAGGAAAATAACAAATGAGTGGACTTATTATTCCAAGATTTGGATCCGCTTCAAAAGCCGCAATTAGTTTTTCAATACAGCCATCCGTTAGCTCTGCGTCATTATTTACGTAAAAGATATAATCTCCATTACAAAATGGAATTGCTAGATTATTACCACCTGCGAAACCTAAGTTCTGCTCACTGACGATTACCTTTACTTCTGGAAACCTTTGTTTAATGTAAGAAAGAGGATTTTCTTTTGAAGCATTATCGACGAGGATAACTTCTGTATTTTTGTAAGAATTATTCTTTACAGATTGGAGCAATTCACAACTAACTTCCTTTTGGTTGTAATTGACTGTGATAATAGAAACAAGGGGAGTAATACCTGCCATTTTGCTAATTACTGGAATCAATGTTGTTGTTCAAAGATAAGACTTATCTCATATATAGGATGAAACAAGAATAGAACCAAAAAATCCACGAATAAGATAAAATTAGACCTGTTCGTCTTGAATCATTGCTGGAAGCGTCTTTAGCAATATTTTTAAATCCATTCTAACAGAGTATCTTTTGGCGTAATCAATGTCCAATTGGATTCTTTCTTCTGCCGACATTTCTTTTTTACCTCTTTTAGAAATTTGCCAAAGACCAGTTAATCCAGCAGGAGCATTAAATCGAGTGATCCAATTATCTTTGGTCAATTGTTCGGCTTCATAGAGCGGTAAAGGTCTATTACCTACAATACTCATATCTCCTTTGACAACATTAAATAGCTGAGGCAATTCATCGATGCTTGTCTTTCTAATGAATTTTCCAACCCGAGTGACTCTAGGATCGTCTTGAAGTTTTACAAAGGTAGGGCCTGTGTTGGCTCCATATTGATTTAGATGAGCTAATTCTACTAATTTAGAATCGGCTTTATCACACATGGATCTAAATTTTATAAATCCAAATGTATTATATCCTGATCCTGCTCGCTTAGAAGTATAAAAGATGTTTCCTTTTGACTCTAGTTTAACAGCGATGGCAACAGCTAATAAAAGTGGGCTTAATACTAATAAAGCACCAAGCGCAAAAAATATGTCAAAAAGCCTCTTTTTAAATGGTGTTTTATATGGTTGAAATGGTTCTTGAGCAGAACCGATCATTTCGTTTAATTCTGGCTTGAATTTGTTTAAAAATTCAATTCTTTTCTTCAGCTTATTCCATTTCAAATCACCTAAAGCATAGTGATCATCTATTCTAAATTTGAAAGCTTCTTTGGTGATGATTTTTTCTTCTTTACTAAGAGTGGAGATGGCTATAAATGGGACATTCTTCATGATAGGGTCGCTTTGCAGCTTCTTAACCAATCTAAATTGTTCTTCCACTAAAAATTGTGCATCACATAAGATGGCCTTAGGATAGTCCTGCGGAAGGCTATTTTCAATCCTTTCTTTCAAAGCATTATAAGCGCTAAACGATGTGTGAATTCTATTAAATTTATAGATTCTAGAACCGTTTTTATGCTTATTCAATACTCCATAGGCGGCGTCATCAAAACCTATGAGAAAAATCTCTTTGGTATTGAGTTGACCAATCTTCAGTAGTGGTGGAGTCAAAATATCCATAACTTATTTAGTATTCAGTTCCATTTTTCGAAACTGGTGTGTAATCATTCATTGCATCGGCTATGGTTGTTCGTAATATTTCTGGCTTAAATGGCTTAGTAATGTATCCATTTATGCCCATTTCTTTCGTTTTTGATATAAACTCTTTGCTTTCATTACCCGATAAAACAACAACAGGTATTTCAGAAAAGAATCCGCTACTTCTTAGGTTACTTAAAAATGAAATCCCATGCAATCTCGGCATGATCATATCCAGAAGTATTAAATCTGGTATGTTTCCTTCATGTAACCAGGCAAAAGCGTCAATCCCATCTTTTTTTGTGACGATGTTATATTCTTTAATTAGAATATTCCCCAAAATCATTCTAATGCTTTGGTGATCATCAATTATTAATATTGTACGCTTTTTATTCATATTTCAGCTCTAAATCACATTATACAACTTGGAAGGCAGAGAAAACATTGAAACAGACTTATTTTGTGACAGTCATATTCAATAAAACCTTCAAACAAGCATTACGCTTTTACAGTTTATGAGAGATAGAAGGAGGCCTTGTTTGGGGATAATCGGTAAAAGGATGGATTTTTAATAAAATCGGATTAACCCAAAATTTGAACTTAGATTCGAGTTTAAACGATTGCTTGCAATATATATATTATTAAGCTCAAATATCAATATTTTCCTAGGAATAGATTTTAAAAGCAAAAATTATATTTAAAACACTTATCAAATCTCTCAAATCTTAAATTCTCTAATAAATAAGCCAATAAACCTTACTTTTGGCACTTGACTTGTTTATGTACTTTAGACTTTAAATTATGGGATACGTCACCTTCAAAGTTTTATTTTGGATCTGTGCCTTCGTAGTTTTTTATACCTACGTAGGATATGGTGTGGTTCTTTATGTCCTTTTAAGTCTTAAAAGGCTGATTTTCAAAGATAAAGGCATAAAAACAACGAATATCGACTCCATTAAGCTGCCTGATGTTTCTTTTGTGGTAGCTGCATATAATGAAGAAGATTGGATCTTAAATAAGATCGAAAATGGTTTATTGTTTGATTATCCAAAAAACAAAATAACTCATGTCTTTGTCACTGACGGTTCCAGTGATAAAACTCCAGCGATTATTGAGGAATATCCCTTCCCAGAAGATGTAAAATGGAAATTATTCCATTCACCAGAAAGAAAAGGTAAAATCGCTGCAGTTGAACGCATTATGCCTTTTATCGAAACTCCCATAACAATCTATACAGATGCGAATACAGATGTAAACAAAGAAGCTATTAAAAGAATCGTGGCTCATTATGAAGATGAAAAAGTAGGTGGTGTTGCGGGCGAAAAAAGAGTTTCCATGCTAAATGAAGATTCCGCTAATTCTGCAGGAGAAGGTTTTTATTGGAAATATGAATCTACCTTAAAAAAGTGGGATTCAGAACTGTATTCTGTGGTAGGTGCTGCTGGAGAATTATTTTCTTTAAGGACTAATTTATACCAAGCAGTTCCTAAAGATACCGTCATTGAAGATTTTTATATGACGCTTAAAATTGCCATGAAAGGGTATAAAATAAAATATGAATCTGGGGCATATGCTGTAGAAACCGCATCTGCTACAGTAGGGGAAGAATTGAAACGAAAAATTAGAATAGCTGCAGGCGGACATCAAGCGATTAGTAGACTTACGCCTTTATTAAATATTTTCAAATACGGAATCCTGAGTTTTCAATACATCTCGCACAGAGTCTTAAGGTGGACACTAACACCTATCTGTATGATTTTACTTTTAATTAGTAATGTCTTTTTAGCGCTCGGAGGATCTATGTTTTTTAAAATTATTTTGGCTGCCCAAGTCCTTTTTTATGTGCTAGCTCTTATCGGTTATTTATTAGAAAAGAGAAAACTAAAATTTAAAGCATTCTTTATCCCTTACTATTTCTGTGTCATGAATTATGCTGTGATTAGAGGATTTTTTAGATTCATCAAAGGTTCACAATCAGTGGTCTGGGAGAAAGCAAAGAGAATGGAAGTAAATTCCTAAAACTGAAATAATCGATGGTTTTTCAAGTATCGCTTTCTTGAATTGTGAAGGCAGCAAGTGTTTTTCTTCCAAGTTTGCCAGCTGATTTTTTAAAGAGGAAGTCCATCCATTAAGATAAAATTTTTAAATCTCGCAGCCTTTCGGCCAATTGATCTGCTGATTGAAAATGAATTCCTACCATTCCACAATGTTCGGCAGCATCAATATTTCTTAGCGAATCATCTATAAAAATGGATTCTTCAGCTTTGATTTTGTAGCGTCTAAATAAAAGATCGTAAATGGATTTGGATGGTTTTTTCATGCCTTCTTCTCCTGAAACTAGAATGCCTTCAAATTGATTTAAAAATGAAAACCTTTCAAGAGCATAAGGAAAAGTTTCCGCTGACCAATTTGTCAAAGCAAGTAATCTAAATTTATTCTCCTTTTTTATTTGATTTAAAATTTTTACTGTACCCGTTTTTTCGCCATCAAGCATTTCTACCCATCTACCATAATAAGCTTCTATGTAAGATTTGTAAGGAGGGTATTTATGGACCAAAAGAGCTGTAGCTTCCTTTATTGTTCGACCTGCATCTTGCTCTTCATTCCAATCCATGGTGCAAATGTTTTCTAGAAACCATTCCATCTTTCGTTCAGAATCAAACATTTTTCGATACATATTTCTCGGATCCCAATTTATGAGTACTCCGCCTAAATCAAAAACTACAGTTTTAATGTTATCATTCATACTTTGACTTTTTTCCAATTTCCTTTCTTAAACAAATAAAGGGCTATTAAAGCTAATATAAGTTCTGCAAAAACTATTGACCAGTAGACGCCAGAAGTTTGAAAGTCTAAATGAAAAACTAGAAAATATGCTAATGGAATTTCAATGACCCAAAAACAAATAAAATTCATGATGGTCGGCGTACGCGTATCACCCGCTCCATTAAAAGCTGAACTGATGACCATACCGAAGGCATATGCCACATATCCCAGACTGAAGATCTTCAAAGCCTTAGTTCCTTCTCCTACAATGAGTGGATCTTTGTCAAAGAAAGAGATCAGTTCAGTTGCAAAGAAATAAAAGAGTAAAGAAACTATAAGAAGAAAGCCGACATTCAAAGCACATGTCATCCAAACTGATTTTTCTGCTCGGTCTGGCTTGTTTGCTCCTAAATTTTGTCCGACCAAGGTTGAGGCTGCATTAGAAAGTCCCCAGGCTGGTAGAATGGTGAAGATGATGATCCTCACAGCATACGTATAGCCAGCAATAGCTTCCGTCCCAAATTCAGCAATAAACTTTATCATGATGATCCAACTTGCAGATCCGATCAGGTATTGCATCGTCCCTCCAGAAGAGATTTTTACCAAACTCCTCATAATTTTAGGACGCCATTTAAATTGATTCAAATTAATTTTAATGCTGCTGTAGCCACCGAATAAAATGATTAACTGAAAGACCACGCCGAATCCTCTTCCTATTGAAGTTGCAATAGCAGCACCTTCAACACCCATTTCTGGAAAAGGCCCATAACCAAATATAAAAAGTGGATCAAGTATGAGGTTAATTATATTGGCAAAACCTAGAGCAAACATTGCAATCATTGCATTTCCAGCTCCTCTAAAGACACCATTAAGCACAAATAAAAACATAATGACAATATTAGTCGCCATCATAATTCTGGTGTAAGGAGTACCAACTTTAACCATTTCTTCTTCGCCTCCCATCAAGGTCAGTATGTCTGATGCAAAATATGATCCTAATACGCCTACTGCTATAGAGACAATTAAGGTTGCGATGATGGCTTGTGTTGCCGCTAATCCTGCTTTTTCTGGATTTTTTTCACCAATTCTTCTTGCTACCAAGGCAGTAGCCCCACTTGATATGCCTATGGCTAAAGCGTAGATTAAACTAATAACAGATTCAGTCACACCTACAGCTGCAACAGCATCTTTACTAACCTTACTCAGCCAATAGATATCAACCAATGAAAAGACAGCTTCCATCATCATTTCTCCCATCATAGGGACAGCTAAAATGATCAGCGCTTTCCATATGTTTCCGCTTGTATAATCTCTAGGCAATGAATTAAATTTAAGTACTAAGGAACAAACATAATTACTTTGATCAAAATTGTTGCTTCCAAAGTTAAATTGTCATTAAACTTTTACGAATGATATTGAATTCAGTTTCTTCTATCTAAATTAGCTGAAATGAAATTGAATTCTGTTGATTTCGTTTATTGGAGTGGATTAAAATTAAGTAGGGCAAGCAAGCCTAAACTTATCACTTTGTACTTAATACAAAAATGCTGGCATCAGATCTAAAATATAGCTTCTTCTTTTTATGGTTTTTTTGCCATGCAAATTTTGCAGTCGCTCAATTTAATTTAGTTGGCCAAGCTTATGAAGTTTCTGATAGTTGTTTTGTTTTGACGGAAAGTGAAAATAATAAAGTTGGAGCTTTTTGGTTTTTGGAAAAAGTAGATTTAAATGAATCTTTTTCTGTCAAAGCTGAATTGTATTTTGGATCCAATGATGATGGAGCTGACGGAATTGTTTTTGCTTTACAACCCTTGAGCAATAATACAGGAAGTGCAGGTGGAGGAATCGGTATAGAAGGAGTAAATCCTTCGCTTTTTGTAGAGATGGACACTTGGCAAAACACAGATCGTTCAGATCCTTCCTACGATCATATTTCTTTAATGAAAAATGGAAGCTTAAATCATAATTCTTCTAATAATATAGTAGGTCCTGTTGCTGCAATGAGTGGAAATGGCAATGTCGAAAATGATGAATATTATAAGTTCCAAGTCAATTGGAATAATGAACGACAAATGCTTGATGTGTTCTTTGACTGTAAAAAAGTTTTGACTTATGAAGGCGATCTTATTAATGAAATATTTAATGGTGATCCGAAAGTTTTTTGGGGATTCACAGCTGCGACAGGAGGTGCAAGAAATAAGCATATTGTGTGTTTAAAATATGCTAGTTTCGAAAGCAAGCTAGCCGATGTGGTGCTATGTAGAGGGGGTAAAACTCAACTGAATGCAATCGGTGGAGTAGAATATTTTTGGTCGCCTTCCGAGGGATTAAGTGAGGACAATATTTCCAACCCCATAGCTTCTCCTTTAGAAACAACTACCTACACGGTAGAAATTGTTGGAGAATGTGGTGAAGTGGTTTTTGACGAAGTAGAAATAATAGTTGATGGAAGTCTTACTGATTTGGACATTGGGCCTGATACATCCTTATGTGATTTTGAGGATTTATTTCTCACGGTAGATCTGGAACGAGCAACTGCTTATAATTGGTCAAATGGATCAACTGAACAAAGCATAGAAGTTTTTTCATCAGGACTTTATTCAGTAACGGTCACTGTAGATGATGAATGCATAACAGAAGATTGGATAAAAGTTGAAGTGACCAAATCACCAATTGTTGATTTGGGGACAGATACAATCCTTTGTACTCAATCAACGGAATATATTCTAAGTAATGGTTTTAATGATGGAGTTTTCATTTGGAATGAAGGGAGCATGGAAGAAACATTAACAGTTAGTAGCCCAGGCTTTTATAGCCTCAATATTGAAAACGATTGTGGCTCTGCCTTCGATGAGGTATTCATTGACTTTGAAGATTGCAGATCCTTGTACATACCAAATGCTTTTAGTCCTAATGGTGATGGAATTAATGATTTCTTTCACCTTCATACAGACGGAGATATCATTGAAGCCAAATTATTTAAAATATTTGATAGGTGGGGAACGGAGATCTACTCCAACAATGGTTCAATTATTAATGGGAGTGAAGTTCATTGGGATGGAAAATTGAGGAGCCAAGTGCTGCCACCAGACGTCTACCTTTATTTTATTAAAGTCTTATACCGTGATGGAATTGAAGAACTTTTCTTCGGTGATGTCTCAATAGTTAAATAATAAGATCGTTTTTTTATAAATTGCGCTCGATTTAGTTACTTCCTGCTACATATCCAGTCTTTAATAGAGGATTAATCATTTAATCCACAGATAAACCTAAATACTATGAGTAATAACTTGTTCGGATTCAAGTCGAAAAAGGAAAGAGATGATTTTTACATAGCCTTAGTTGTGGTTATTTTATTTTTCCTTCTTTTCTGGTGGATGTTTCTTAAAAATAGTAAACTTGATGTTGATGGTGCGGAGGCATCCTTAAATGGTATTGCCACAACAGAAATAACTGATGATAAAGTACTCGATGCAGATGGTGATGGAGTAGCAGATAGCATTGACAACTGTCCAGAAATTGCAGGCGTACCTGAAAATGATGGTTGTCCAAACGATGCAGATGGAGATGGTATTGCTGATGCAAAAGACAAATGTCCGGATTTAGCTGGGTTAATTGAAAACGGAGGTTGCCCAAAAGATAGCGATGGAGATGGGGTTTATGATGATAAAGACGCTTGTCCAAACATTTCATGGAACTCTCCTAGTGGTTGCCCACCTGATACTGATGGAGATGGTGTATTTGATCCAAATGATAAATGTCCAGAAGAAGCAGGTAGTAAGATGAACGATGGTTGTCCAATGATCACAAAAGAAGAAAAAAATTACCTCCTTGAAATACAAAACATAGAATTCGTTCGTGGAAAGGCAAACATAAGTCCTAATTCTAAAACTAAGTTGGAAAGATTGGTTCAAATCTTGAACGACAGATCACAAGCTAGCTTAAGTATACAAGGTCACACTGATAATCAAACCGGTACTGCTGAAGGAAACTTAAAATTATCAAGTAGTCGTGCTAATGCTTGTAAAGCTTTTTTAATTTCTAAAGGAATTAAAGAGAATAGAATAAATGCAAAAGGTTTTGGTCAAAGTCGCCCACTCAGAAATATTGATCAAAGTACAGAAGCTGGTAGAAAAAAGAATAGAAGAGTAGAATTCAAAATAAACTATTAATATGTATTACTTGTGCTATTGTTTTTCTTATAAACAATAGCACAAGTATATTCCCATCATTTAAACTTATCTAAGTCTAATTAAACCTTCTTGAGCTACAGAAGCAACAAGTTTTCCTTCTCTAGTAAATATATTTCCTCGAGTAAATCCTCTAGAATTAGAAGCACTTGGACTTTCTAATGCATACAATAACCATTCATCTGCTCTAAAGTCACGATGGAACCACATGGCATGATCCAAACTTGCTAATTGTATGTCCTTTATCGTAATCTCATGGGGTCTCATTGCTGTAGTTAGTAAATTGTAATCGGAAGCATAGGCTAATATTTCTCGATGCAAATTTGAAGGAGAATCATGACTTATCTCACCTTTGGCTCTCAACCAAACATGTTGAAACGGTTTGTTTTTTACAGGGCTTAATAAATCAGGAATTTCTACAGGTTTAAATTCTATGGGTCTTTGTCTCAACATTCTGTGCACTTCTTCAGGAACTGCAGAGCCAAACTTTTGCGCCAATTCTTGATCGGTGATCAAGGCATCAGGATCAGGTACATTAGGCATAGGAATCATATGTTCTAATCCAGGTTGGCTTTTCTGAAAAGAGGCAGCCATGACAAAAATATCTTTACCATGTTGGACAGCATTTACTCTTCTTGTAGTAAAACTTCCCCCATCTCTAGTCCGATCCACATTGTAAATGATAGGAGCGGTGGCATCACCGGCTAGTATAAAATAGGCATGTAAGGAATGCACGGTACGTTCAGGCTTAACTGTTTTACTAGCTGCATGTAAAGCTTGAGCAAGAACCTGCCCTCCAAATACTCGCTTTGATCCTATTTCTTTGGATTCACCTCTAAAAATGTTTTGTTCTAGTTGCTCAAGAACAAGGTGTTGTATTAACTCTTCGATTTTACTCATCTATCGATTTACGGTTTGAATGAATAACGTTTTATGGAAAGCCTTGGTTGTGAAATATATGAAGAGAATTAAAAAAGAGCTGGCCTTTTTAAAGACCAGCTCTTTTTAAGGAGTATGATTTGCTATTCTTTTAACAAGCCATAATCGTCGATCAAATCGTCGGTTAGGATAAATAGATCATCAGGACCTGCGGCTTGGATGGAGAAATAATAAAAATCAGAAGCTAATAGAAATTGGATACCCATTTCAACATAATAATTTAAATATGGGGTATGCACAGAATCTCCAAAATCAAAATCTGTTGCTTCATTTCCTAATTCATCCTCCCAAGATCCGACACCAATTCTTCCTAGAGGATCTTTAGATCTTTTAACACCAGCAAGAAAGAAGTTTAAGCCTCCTCTGCTAATCAAACCGTCTGACTCAATGTGAGTATTCATATTGTTGCTTCTTACAAGTCTTGCAGCCTCAAGAGTTTGAGGAGATAGTTCAATTCCAGCACAATTTTTCATTTTGATGTCTTTGACATCTGGATGGTCATCTAAAAGAGCTTTAAGATCTATTGGTGTATCTGCCGAGATGTTCCCATCCATACTTATGGAATTATCCGGATTTAATTCAAATTGACCGTAATTTGTTGGAAGCGAATTGTCATCACTACAAGTTAAGAAAGAGGA
Source organism: uncultured Saprospiraceae bacterium (assembly GCA_937941095.1). GTDB lineage: Bacteria > Bacteroidota > Bacteroidia > Chitinophagales > Saprospiraceae > JALZVN01. The sequence goes on from CALDYJ010000116.1 coordinate 29,732, forward strand.
TGCAAAGGCAGTTAAAACAAGAAAAACAAATATATTCTTCATTTGTAATTTATAATTTATTCTCTTTCACTATGTAAACTATAACATAGCCAAAAAGTAATTTACTTATTCTTGGTAATTCGATATCGGTAGAAAATATTAGATTGAGGAGAAGGCGTTCTCATCATTGAAGATCCAACAAAATAAGAATAATTTTAGTAAAATGCAAAAGATAAATGGTGTCATGAATGCAGCTGATGGCAATCTGAGCTATTGGTTAATGTTGCCTTTCTTAATCAAATTAAAATTTTGATTAATATGATCAGTATCAATATTATTTAATATGATTTTGTCTGGAATGCTTTTACTTAAAATACTATTCGGATCATTCAAAAAACTTTCTGGAACAGAAATGTAGGATTGACAAGGCAGATTTTCACTTAAATATAAAATCAATTGTCTGATGCTAATAATATCAAACGTGGTAATGGTTCCACTGCAATTAACATCTGCGGCAATCTGCTGTACCAGGTTAAAATCTCCGATGCTTAATATGTATTGAGAAATTAAAACCAAGTCAAAAGTAGTCAGTCCTTCAACAGGATTGTCTTGAGAAACCATTGCAGATACTTCAACGTTCATTCCTTCTTTTATTCCTTCAAAAACAAAAGGATTGTTTGTAGTTAAAAGGCTAGTATCACCAGTTAGTGCAATAACGATATTTGGACTATTAGGAACAGCTTCCCAGATTTGTCCGTTAGCACTCAAAATAGATCCACCAATTGAATAAGTAGGCGCTGGAGGTGGCGGCGGAGGCGGTGTTGATATGTTTGCAATTGCTGCATCGATCGAATCTTTCAATACAGGATTCCAAGTAGCAGCATTTCCTGGTGGACGCATTAAAGTCACTTCGCCTTCCGTATCAAGAATTGCAAAAGTTGGCGTGCTAAAAAAATCACCATAGCTTCCATTGCTGTATTCTGTAAAAATATCTAGTGCCCCTCCATCAGAACCAACGAGCTGAAAATCTATCTCATTTTGAGTTTTGTAATCAGCCATTTTGCTGTTGGTATCGCCGCCCATAATGGTGATCTTAAAGAACTCCACGTCTCCATTTCCAGAATCGTAGCTTTCATATAGATCTTTCATGTGTGGAAGATATTGTGTACAAAAAGGACAAGAGATAAACATAAATTCTATAAAAACAACCTTATCTTGATCGAGGTAATCTTCATATATTTTAAACACATCACCATCAGAATTGATGAGTTCAAACTCAGGGCTCGTCTGGGCCTTAAGGCTCAAAAGAGGTAGGATGGAAAAAAGAAAAATTAGATATCTATTCATGGCATTGTCTATGGTACTTTTAAGTTAAGGACAACGCAACTAATTTAAAAGTTATTAGATATTTTAAATCAAGACAAGAGTGGAATTTAACCCAAATAGGGTAGGGTAAAATGAAAAACGTAAAATGAAAGACTTTAAAAAGGAAACCTCAATTATCTTTTAAAGGAATAGTCAAAAACGGATAAGTTTTGTTTACTGATTTATGGCTGCGATTCCAGGAAGTTCTTTTCCTTCCAAAAATTCTAACATAGCACCTCCTCCGGTTGACACATAGGAGACTTGTTCTTGCAGACCAGTTTGGTTAATAGCTGCTACAGAATCTCCTCCTCCAATTAATGAGAATGCCCCTTGTGCTGTTGCATACGCTACAGCATGTGCCATCGCTCTAGTACCACTAGCAAAGTTTTCCATTTCAAAAACGCCCATAGGTCCATTCCAAAGAATGGTTTTAGAATTTTCAATCACAGAAGCAAAATCATTTTTTGCTTCAGGTCCAATGTCTAATCCCATCCAACCGTCTTCAATTTCCATGCTTGGTGCAACTTTAAAAGAAGCATCTTTATCAAACTTATCGGCGATGATAGAATCTTTAGGAAGATGAATTTCAACACCTTTTTCTGCAGCTTGTTTTAATAAGTTTTTAGCAAGCTCAACCTTGTCTTCTTCAAAAAGAGACTTGCCTATCTTTCCTCCTTGTGCTTTTAAAAAGGTGTAAGCCATGCCACCACCAATAATTAAGTGATTAACTTTTTTTAGAAGCTCATCAATCAGCATGATTTTGTCAGAAACTTTTGCTCCACCTACAATTGCAGTAAAGGGTTTGTCAGAAGCATTCAGCACTTTGGAAGCGTTTTTTATTTCATCCTGCATCAAAAGCCCAAATGATTTTTCTTCTTTCTCAAAAAATTGAGCCACAGTTGCAGTAGAACCATGAGCTCTGTGGGCTGTACCGAAAGCATCATTTACATACACATCAGCCAATAAAGAAAGTTGTTTAGCGAATTCGAGATCACCTTTTTTTTCTCCTTCATTAAAACGTGTGTTTTCCAAAAGAAGAACTTCCCCAGGTTTTAAATATTCAGACTTAGTTTTTGCATCGTCTCCGATCGTGTCTTCTGCAAACTGCACTTCTAAATCTAGTTCTTTACTCAAGTGACTTTGCAGATGCTTCAGGGTGAACTTAGCTGTATCAATGCTGCCATCCGCTTTCAGGTTTTTCATCGGCCTTCCGAGATGAGATGCCAAAATAATAGCATTATTGTTTTGCAATAATGTTTTTATGGTTGGTAAGGCAGCTTGAATACGTGTGTCATCTGTAATGTTGTATGCTTTGTCCAAAGGCACATTAAAATCAACTCGTACTAAAACTTTTTTATTTTGGAATTTCATAATGAAGGATTTGAAATATAAAAAAGCACTCTTCAATTATGAAGAGTGCTTGATAAGCGAATTATTTTTTAGCTGCTTTTTTCTTTCTAACTGTCGTGCTCTTACGAGTAGTAGCTTTTTTAGGATTCGTTTTTCTTGTTGCTCTTTTCGCGGTCGCTTTCTTTGCAGTAGCCTTACGCTTTGTAGCTTTTCTCTTAGTAGCTTTGCCTGATGCAATGGTGCTACACAAATCTGCAAGTCTTGCAGAGTAACCAGCTTCATTATCGTACCAACTTACTACTTTCAACATTGGGCCATTGACAGAAGTCATCAAAGAATCAAAAATAGAAGAGTGTGGATTTCTGATGATGTCTGAAGAAACAATAGGGTCTTCTTGATATTCTAAGATTCCTTTCATTGCACCATTTGCCGCTCTCTTAAATTTATTATTTACAGCCTGCTCTGTTGTTGGTTTATTCAATAATACATTTAACTCGATCATAGATCCGGTAACAACTGGTACTCTAACTGCTATTGCATCTAATTTGCCTTGCACTGCAGGAATTACTTTTCCAACTGCTGCCGCTGCTCCTGTAGATGTAGGTACGATATTCATAGCTGCTGCTCTTGCTCTCCTTAAATCACTGTGAGGAGCATCCTGAATTCTTTGATCTGAAGTGTAGGCATGTGTTGTCGTCATTGCACCAACATTGATTCCCCAGTTATCGTTTATAATTTTTATGACAGGTGCTAGGCAGTTTGTGGTACATGAAGCATTTGAAAACACATTTGCTCTTCTGTCTAGTTCATCATCATTTACACCTAATACAATGGTTTGTATTCCTTCTCCTTTTCCTGGGGCAGAAATGACAACATCTTTGGCACCAGCTTTTAAATGTTTTGCTGCACCATCTTTAGTTCTGAAGTGACCAGTACATTCTAAAACCAAATCAACTTTTAATTTTTTCCAAGGAAGTTTTCCAGGATCTCTTTGAGAGAATGCATGAATTTTTTTTCTGTTGACAGTAATTGATTCTTTGTCGAAACTTACTTTACCATCAAAGGCACCTTGTACAGAATCGTATTTAAGTAAGTGTGCTAAAGTACCGTTATCGGTAAGATCATTAATCGCCACTACTTCAATGTTTCTTTTTTTGAGGAGGTTTCTGAAAGTTAGTCTACCTATTCTTCCAAAACCATTAATTGCTACTTTTTTCTTAGCCATGTTCTGAATTAAATGAATGAATTTTAAATTTTGCGCAAAGGTAGTATTTTTTTGCTATTAGAATCGTGTTTGTTTGTTCTAAAAGGGTATATGGATTATTGTAATCTTTGGAAATACGGTTGAACGTTTTAATCGAAGCTTTGATTTTTTTGAATGATATGTTGAAGAGGGGTATTTAAATAAAAAAAGGGCAGCAAATAAATTGCTGCCCTTGAGAGTTAATCTTTTATTTTTAAGAATTGATGTCACATTTCTTAAAGAAAAAATGATTTCCACAAGTCTTCATAAAATGCAAATCACATGCATTCTTTGCTTTAATGTGGAAAGCTTTTAAGTCTTTTGGATTTGTCGGATCAAGTTTTCTATATACGGTCTTATGTGTAACCTTCGTTCCTAAGTTTCCTTCAACTCCTCTTGGAACGGTAACTGCAGAAAAGATGTCTGCCGTAGCATCAGAGAATCCATTGTCATATCCCATTTGCTTGAAAATGCCATCAAGGAATCTTCTTTCATCCGCAGATTTTTTGTAAGCACGTTTTAACTTTTCATAAAACTCAAGAGGTGTTTTTCCATGTTGATTTCCATACTCAGGTGCTCTTCCTAAGGCTGTTGTAGTTTTAGGAGCTGGCCCTTTTGGAAGCAAGAATATAGGATGCGAAAGTTCTGAACAATTACATTTTGGTACAACAGGTGGCGGAACTACTTGCTTCACTGGGGGAGGTGGAGTTGCTTCAACTATTTTTTCTACTGGAGGAGGAGGTGGTGGTGTTTTCTTACCTCCGAATAGCCAGCCTAATAATGGGATCAATAAAAGTAATAGAGGAATCCACCAAAATTTCATGTAACTCGCACCATGTGCATATTTTATGGCTTCAGTATATTTTACATTTCTAGCAACCTCTGTTGCTCCGACTATTTTAGAAGTTTCTTCTCCTCTGTAAGTTTTGACCAACCTCATATTGTCTCCAGCCTTAGCCAAAGAAACACTTTCATAAGATACCGGTGCAACTTTTGTAATAACAGTAGAAGCAACTGTTGCAGCTGCAATGTTTTGTACTGTCTTATTGCTTGTAGCTTTGCTTTCTTTGACGTGTGTAACTTTCTTTTCAGTAACTTTTTCTTTTGAAACGACGGTCTCTGTATTTTTAATTAAAGGTGACCTTCCAATTTCATTTCCATTCTTGTCTTTTAAGACTAGCATGGAATATTTACCTTTTTCTATTTTGGAGTACATTTTTTTATCCCTGTGATATTTTAATACTCCAGAAAGTTCTTTGTCTCGATTCATTGCAGTTTCAAAACCTTCACTTCTTAACTTTACTGAACCGTCTTTATTATAAAGAGCAAAATAGTATTGATTGTCACTATGTTTGAAAGTAGCAATGTTATTTATTTTATCATTGATCTTATGGCCTTGATAAAACTTAGTAGGCAAATAATCATCTTCTACTTCTTCTTCTCTTAAAACATTTTTAGTTGTTCCTTCTGACTTAGGCGTGTTCGTAGGAGTATTCGTTGAAGCGATTCCAGCAGCAGCGACTCCCATCATAGGTGTCCAAGCAGCAGTAGCTTTATCAGCATAAGCCCCTGATCTTCCAATTTCTTGGTGGTTACCAGCTTTGAGTATACCATAGTAATTACCTTTTTCTTCCTCTACCGCCCATCTTTTTTCTTGGTCTCTATTTTTAATGACAGATTCAATGCCATTATCTCTTGCAGCTTCAGATTTATAACCTTGGCTCCTTAACCTCACTTTATTGGTGGTGTCAAGCATTCCAAAATAATACTGACCATCATGAGAGAAGGTGCAAAATCCTTTATACTTAGCTGAAGTTTTATGTCCTTTGTATTTGTCAATGTGAAGATATTCATCTTGACCAGAATTGCTGTTTTTTGAATTATTAGTATCTCCACCATTAAAGAATGCGCTCATTGCAGCTTCAGCTTCAGCTTTTGATTTATAATTTCCTGAACGAGCTATTTCTTTGTGATTAGCAGCTTTAAGAACCAAAAAGAAATCTTTTCCCTCTTGTTTTACAGTCCATCTGTCTTTGTTTTCTGAATTATTAACGACAGAATTCATCCCAGTTTCTCTAGTTTTTTCATTAGCGTATCCTTCGCTTCTTAAGAATGCTTTCCCTTTGTTGTTAAGCATTGCAAAAAAGAAACCACCTTCGTGACTAAAGATTGAAAATCTCGGATTTTCTTTTGATTTTGGATGGCCGTCATACTTGGGAAGGTCAAGATATTCGTCCTGATTGAATTTTCTATTATCCATTTCTCAGTAAGTTGATTTTAAAATTGTTTTGATCTCTTAAAATAAGAAAATATATATTAAAAGTAATATTAAAGCCTATTAACAGCTTGTTTTACATTTGGAATAGTTAGAATCAAGGCAAATTTGGGGTTCTTAAATTAGTCCATGTTGTTCATCAAGAGACTTCTGACGATGTTCATAACGATGACTGACAACCTTGATTTTGGTAGATTTGTATAATTTGGTGCGTAAATTTAACAAATTTCTACATAAAGTACGATGATTCTCAATAGATTAGCACAAATTTTTAGCTCGTTCCAAAGGAATCATTAGCTCAAGATCTTTCTTTAAATGGTATAATCTATTCGAATTCAAGGTAGGTTTTTAAACCATGAAGCAAAAGTGCCCCACTACTTTATCCCTTGATGGGCTTCGACTGCATGATTTAGGCCACCACTTTGTTAAATGTGTTGGGTTTGTGATGGCTTTAAAAATGTAGCATGATCCGCCTTTATATTAGCTGATGAAGTATATATGGTGATGCGGTTGCATTGTTCGCTATTCTATATTAAATTAAGCAAATGAAGTTAGAACTCTTATGTCATTCTTGTAAAGAAAAATTTAAGCTCAAACAAAAGGCTTCATCACGACAAGATTTGATTCTAAAGTTAGGAGAATATTTCGTGCAAAGATGTAAGCATTGTGGTTCCAATTCTGAATATCATGTAAACGATGTAAAAGCCACCACAAGTGGTAGTTTAATTGGAGCTGTAAGCGGGGTGTTGGTGATGGTTGGGATAAGTGTTTTGTTTTGGGAAAATGGATACATTTAATGTATACAGAATTCAATCCACACATAGAAATGAGTGGAAGAAATAAAAGTCGAATACAAACGCAAAATTGCTTTTGTATTCGACTTTTATGTAGTTTATTTAGAGGCCATTTCTTCAGAGATTTTCCGCTCTATAATTATTTGTTTATTTACTATAGGTTCTTTAAAAATTATAATTTGAGGATTAGGATCTCCAGAGCCCCAAACGATTTCTAGCTTTTCTAATTTTTGATCTCCAAGACCTATATGTAATGGAACAAGTTTGCCGGAATAAGACTCACCACCCACATTATGTTTTCGAACTATTTTGCCATTTATCAATACTTTAGCGCCGACTCCAAATCTGTTTTTTGTAGTCTTATCAATGAGTTCAAGTTTAACCCAATTAGCACTTTCGATATTTTTTGGAGCTCCTTGATTTATATACATAAAAGTTGGTCCTTCCTCAAAAGTAGTAGGCGCCTTAATGACTTTGTTAGGTGGAGGAACGGCAAGTGTTTTTCCTAAAAAATTGACTTTTAAATTTCGTGCTTCTGGACTAAGAGAATTATTGCCTCCAATATGCAAAACAACGATGTCATTGAAACCATCATTATTTAGGTCAGCGACAATATTACAATTTGCAGTTTCGTGCATTCTGTAAATGTCTTTAATGTTACTGTTTTTGGATGCTTCATATCCATTTTCTGCAAAACTGTCCACATCAGTTAGGCTTACTTTGTCCCTTTTATGCCAGTTTGTCCCGGGTGAAGGTCTTGAAGGTGGATTTTCATTGTAGTCTAAATAAGAAATATCTAGCGCTTGGTACTCTAAGGTTCGATCTTTAAACTTGTAATTGCCAGGACTAGATTCATTGATGAGCATTCTACCAAAACCAGCAGCAAATTCACCTAAAAAATTATCATTTCCTCTTGATAAACTTCCCACCAAATAAATATCTAAATCGCCGTCATTTTCTATATCAAAAAAACTAGGGTTCCATGAAAACTCCAAACTAGAAAAACTTTCTTCATAATTAAATTTTTCATATTGTGGCAATGCTCTAGGTGCCCAATTGTTCTTGTTCGTCATGTCAGGAAGAAGAAAAGGGGAGTGCTCAATGCGTGTATTTATTAATTCATCTACCAGTCCTTCATCTTCTTTGTAAGAAAAGAATCCATGAGCCATTGCAGCTTTATTGTCGATAAAATTATTGACCGATAGAGCAACAAGACTAAGGTCATCTTGATCTCCAGCTAAAATTGCAGTGTTTCGAATAGACAATGATTGAGAACCAAAGTTTGCGACCATAATTTCATCTGTTTGATCACCATCGAGATCACCTGAAGCAATGCCCATCCATGAACCATTCCATTCTGGCCCATGAAATTTTTCATTGACTTTAAATCCTTGGCCCCTTAAATTTTCATAAACCCTAAGCCTATTGCCTATATCATTGGCGACTACTAAGTCTGGATAGGTATCATCATTAAAGTCCACGAATTGGGCTGACCAGGAATGATCTGCTCTAAGACCAACTTGCTTGCCTTTGTATTTTTGATCAGAAGTTTCAAACATTTTATTGTTCTTTTGATCGTACATCGTTGAGGGTAAATTTTCTTCTATATGCAAGCCTGCTACTTTATATTCTTTTGCCTTTTCTACAAAAGTAAGCTTCCCAGTTTCTTCTAGTTGGTTTATCCAAAGTTCGTTTGGATGCCCTGCAAATTTGCTTAATCCAAAACCCCAAAAATCAGGATCTATAAAATTAGAAATGTAGACATCTAAATCTCCATCTCTATCAATATCCCCAATGGTAGCACTTGCAGAAGCCCAATTTGTTGCATCTAATCCCGATTCAACCGTAAGGTCTTTCCACTCTGGGATTCCATCATTATCTTTGTCTCCCATGTTAATAAATAATGAATTTCTTCCTTCTGGTTCTGGCTTTCCACCAAAATCCACCATGTTATTCATACCGTCCAACATATCACCTTTATAAAATGGAGGAAGTGTAGTTGTTGTATATTTTAGATCTTTTTTATCTCTGCCAATGTTTTCTTTTGTTGGGTAAATTTTGAATCCTAAACTTGGTTCTGTAAAAGGCATTCCGTAATGATGGTTTAAAACTAATAAATCAACAAGCCCATCACCATTAAAATCTCCTGCTTGAGCTCCAAATCCTATTCTACCAATTCCAAATGGATCTTCTTCAATGGATTTTCTTGGTTTATATTTATCTTCTATCAGCAACTCTTCTTCCACATAAGTCTTATTTTTTTGTTCTTTAATGATGTCAGGCACTGTCTTGTAAATAGGATCACCATTAGAATCATTGCCTTGGTTTAGGTATAGGACATTAGGTTTTGCATCTTGAGGAGTATCAGTTTGTAATACACCATCTTCATCATTTTTTTTGGAGAGAGGCCTACCCGTGTGTGTAAAATAAAGGTCCATTTTACCGTCATTGTTTGCATCTAAAATTGCCATACCTCTAAATAGGATGGCATTATTTCCTTTCGCTTCATTTCCAAGTTTAGCACCGATGTTTTTAAAAGGAATAATATTTTTATCTAAAGATATTTTTTGATCTGTAGCATTTATTTTTTCTTGATAAGCGGATTCTTCCTTTAATTCAATACCTACTCTTTGTTTAAATAGTCCTCGGACTATGTGTTCTGCATCATCACCCATTATTTTTCCTACTATGCTTGGTAGGACAAATGGGATGGCTAATAAAAATAACATTATGACGCTTAAAACTTTGTACTTCTTTTTCATTTTGTTTCGATTTGTTGATAAATAAGGTGAAGGATTAAAAGATGTTTGAATCTTGATAAACTTCGTAGATGGGTTTTTTAAATTCTTTACTTGCCTGAATGATTTGATCTTTTAAAGTTCCTTCAATAGGTACTATAAATTCTAAGAGATCAACAATCCTTTCATAGGAAACGATGGTCATTTTTAAAAAGAGTTCATCATCTTTTAAGAAGGGTCTAAAATATATTTGCTCATATCCAGTGCTATGATTATTTATTAAGAAATCCTGTTGACCTTTTTTTTCTAGTAAATATGCATAGTGTGGATAAGG
>CALDYJ010000117.1 GCA_937941095.1 uncultured Saprospiraceae bacterium
CCATCGGCTGTAATGGAAATTCAGTTACCTTATCAGCAGAAGGTTCGGTATTAGATAGTGGTCAAGGAAGTATCCCAGATTATTTATATGGATGGCTCGATGAAGATGGGAATCAAATTCATACAGGATTTGAATTTCCAGGAGTAACGGAACCAGGTACTTATACCTTAGTTGTTTTTGATTGGAGAACAGGCTGTAGTGGACTAGCTCCTGTTGAAGTTGTTTTTGATACTATTCCACCAGAAATGGATCCAATAGCTTTGGGTTTGCTTGATTGTAATGTTCAAGAAATTTCTATTGTATCGAACCCGGATAGTACGATCACTTCTTTCTCATGGGAAGGACCCGATGGATTTGTTTCTGAGGACAGCAATTTTGTAGCTAGTCTACCAGGTGCATATGAAGTTACTGTAACGGCCATAAATGGTTGTACAAATGTTTTTGATGTCAATGTTGATGCAGATTTAACAGAACCAGATCTCTCTGCAATGGGAGGATTACTGGATTGTAATAATCAGTCTATAGCTATTTCTGCTAATTCAGCTGATGACATTGTTGCTTATGAATGGACAGGACCAAATGGTTTTGTTTCCAATGAGCAAAATCCTATGATTAATGTGGATGGAGAATATATTGTGAGTGCAACTGGAACAAATGGATGTGTATCTACTTTTGAAATAGAAGTTACAGCTGACTTTAGTGAACCTTCTATTGAAACCTCAGTTGACGATGTTTTAGATTGTAATACTCTAGAACTTATGTTAAATGGTACTTCAGAGGATGATGTGACCTTTAGTTGGTCTGGACCTAACGGATTTAGTTCCAATGAAAGCTCACCGATGGTGGATGAAATTGGTGAATATACGTTGACTGTGCTTGGTCAAAATGGTTGTGTAAGCACTTCTTCAGTAGAAGTGATGGAAGATCTAACATTACCAAACATTGCAATAGAAAATAATGATGTTTTAAGCTGTGATCTTTTGGAATTAACTTTGATAGGCAGTTCCATTGATGATGGTGTGACTTATGAATGGTCAGGTGTAAATGGATTTGCTGCGAATGATGCTTCAACTTCAGTGACGGAACCAGGAGTGTACACTCTAATTATTACAGGACTAAATGGTTGTACCAATATAGAAACAGTGGAGGTCACACAAAACATAGAAGCTCCCTTAGTAAACGCCGGACCTGATGGCTTAATTACTTGTACAGACAGTGATGCAGTCTTGGATGGCAGCGCATCTCAAACAGGACCAAATATCATTTATACTTGGATAGGTGCTGGTGGAAACGAATTAGGAGATCAAATAAATATAAATGTAAATAATCCAGGTACTTATTCTTTGTTGGTCACTGATTTGTCCAACGGTTGTACTGCCATTGATGAAGTTGAAATCATGGCAGATGAAAGTGTACCAATTGCAGATGCTGGGCCTGAACTTTTTATTACTTGTAATAATTCCACAGTGAATTTAAATGGTTCAAATTCCTCTGCTGGTGGAAGCATTAGCTATCAATGGATAGATGAAAATGGAAATCTAATTGGTACGGATATAAACCAAACGGTTAGCGACGATGGAGTTTATACATTGATCGTTTCTGATGCATCAAATGGTTGTGTTACGGAAGCTCAGGTTCAGGTCACTGAAGATGTTACTGATCCAGAAATAAACATTGAGCCTACTCAAGAATTAAATTGTAATAACCTAGAAAGTTCGCTGGATGGTTCTGCCTCTATAGGAGGAGATGAATTAATGTTTAATTGGTTGGACTCAAACGGGAATTCTGTTTCAACAAACGCTAGCACGCAAGTTAGCTCATCTGGAACCTACACCTTGCAAGTTGTTAATCCAGAAAATGGATGTGTGTCAACGGAAGAAATTGTTGTCACAGAAAATTTTGTAGAGCCGATAGCTAATCCTGGAACCCCCTTCACTATTACTTGCACAGAATCAATGGGGACTTTAGATGGATCATTGTCCACAGGAGAAAATTTAAGTTATTCATGGCAAAATGCAAACGGACAAGAAATTGGAACAGAAGAAACATTATTGATTGATCTAGCTGGAAACTATAGCTTAGTTGTTACCAACCAAGACAATGGATGTACAAATATTGCGGAAATAAGTATTGCAGAAGACACAGATTTTCCAATTGTAAACCCAGTAGTAGATGCCGTGCTTACATGTACCAATCAATCTGTAAACCTAGATGGAAGTGCGTCTAGTACAGGAGCGAATTTTGTCTATGAATGGATAAATGATTCAGGACAAACAGTTAGTAATGACTTAATGGGAAGTGTTAGTAACCCAGGTTTGTATACCTTGATAGTTACGAATGTAAATAATAGTTGTTCGAGTGAAATGGAAATTGAAGTTTTGCAAGACATTGAACAACCTTTAGTAGATCCTGGTATTCCACAGACGATTACTTGTGATGTTTCAGAAGTATCTTTAAATGGAAATGGCTCCAGTACAGGAGCGAATATTTCTTACGATTGGCAAAACTCTAATGGCTTAAGCATTGGGGATCAACTTCAATTAATAGTCAGTAATCCGGACATGTACACCTTGATAGTTACAAATAATTCCAATGGATGCACAAATGCAGCAAGTGTAGAAGTCGTCCCAGATGAAAACATACCACTTTCTTTTGTACAGGTTGATGATGAATTAGATTGCTTAACTGGCAATGTGAATTTAAGTAGTGATGGCAGTACTCAAGGCTCAAACATTATCAGACAATGGCTTGGTCCAGATGGGAATATAATTGATGACGCAGAATTTTTATCCGTAGATGAACCAGGTGTTTATACTTTACAATTACTTGATGAAAATAATGGCTGTTCTTCAGAAGCTAGCATAGAGGTAATCCAAAACATAATGAGTCCTGAGATTACCATTGAAGAACCGATTGAATTAAATTGTCAAAATTTAGTGGTAGATCTAGGTGTTGTTGTTTCAATGAATGCAAATGGCATCATGGAATATGAATGGATTAGTCCTGGAGGGAACTCCATTGGAAATAATTTTGGCGTAGAAACTAGTGAAGCAGGTATGTATACAGTTATTGTTACAGATCCTAGTAATGGCTGTACTACTGAGGCTCAAGTTTTAGTTGAACAAGATGTAGATCTGCCTATTGCTGATCCTGGCACTCCAACTATTTTAACCTGTGAAAATAATACAACCTTTTTAGGAGGAACAAATACGAGTTCAGGGACAGAAATAATTTATGAATGGACAGATGCTAATGGGGATCTCATAAGTAATGAAGCAGAAATAGAAGTGAGTTCTGCTGGAGAGTATTCATTGTTAGTTATAAATACAAATAACTTTTGTGAAAGTATCTCTTCAGTTCTTGTTGAGCAAGATGCTGACTTTCCAAATGCAGATGCTGGTTCTGCAGTTACTTTAAATTGTGAAATAACTAACCTTACCATCGGAAGTCTTAATTCAGATCAAGGTAATAACATTAGGTATGAATGGTACAATGAAGATAACCAGTTGGTAGGAGAAGAGTTGGAACTCAACATAGAAAATGCAGGAGCATATGAATTGATTGTTTTCAATACAGAGAATGGATGTTCCGCTATTTCAAGTGTAAATGTAGACGAGGACATAGCACCTCCAATTGCAATAATAGGGGAACCAGATTTGTTGACATGTACAGTCCCTCTTATTCCATTAAGTTCTTTTGGAAGCAGTACTGGAGCGAACATTACTTTTGAGTGGTCAGACGAGGATGGGCAGATGATCAGTAGTCAAGAAATAACAGAAGTTTCGAATCCAGGAATTTATCATTTGTTGATTACGGATTTAACTAATGGATGCACAAGCACCACATTTGTAGAAGTAAATGCAGATGAAAATACACCTGTGTCAGATGCAGGAGCAAGTCAAAATTTAACCTGTGATGTTACCAGCATCAATTTAGATGGTACTGGTTCTACTGGAGGTTCAGTGCTGGAGTACGAATGGAGAAATGAATCTGGAGATGTATTGTCAACAGACTTGTTACATGAAGTCACAGAACCTGGTGTATACACCCTTTATTTATTAGATCCTACTAATGGTTGTGAAGATGAATCAAAAGTTACCATAACTCAAGACATTGTTTTGCCTGAAGCTGTTGTACAAGATGTTGGAGATCTAACTTGTTATGATCCAGTTCAACAAATTTCGGCTCTGGGCTCTAGTGAAGGAAATAATTATACTTATCAATGGCTGAATGAGATCGGTAATGTGGTGAGTAATGAATTTAATTTTGAGACTGACGAACCAGGTATGTATAGTTTAATTGTAACAAATAACGAAAACGGGTGTAGTGCTATTTCCTCTGTAAATTTGGATGAAAATCAATTACTTCCAAATGCAGTCGCAGAAATCATTGGCCCTCAAACTATAAACTGTTTTACTTCTACTATTCTTTTGGACGGTACTTCATCCATTCCTTTTGCTAATTTGAAATTTGCATGGTTTGACGAAGAAGGTAATTTTATTTCAGATGCTGATCAAATTGAAGTAAGTGAATCTGGAGATTATACACTAATTATAACAGACCTAGAAAATGGCTGTATTGAAGAAGCCAGTATAATAGTAGATAAAGATGTTGATGCACCAATTGTGGTCATAGATCCTCCAGAAGTAATCAACTGTTATCAACCAAGTATTTTACTTGATGCTTTACAATCTTCACAAGGGACTAATTTTGAATACATTTGGAGTACTAGTAATGGAGGAGAAATTAAAGATGGTGAAATGGATATTCCAACTCCAGAAATTAATCTTGGAGGAACTTATACCTTAACCATTATCAATACCGATAATGGGTGTGAGCTTAGTGAAAGTGTAGAAGTGATGGTAGATCTTGAGCCGCCTATTGTCGAGACCATGGTTGATGATGAATTAGATTGCATAACGCCTGAGGTGAGCTTAAATGGAATCGGAAGTTCTACAGGAAGCAATTTTACTTATGAGTGGATGGGAAGTGGAATTCTTAATGGTGCGACAGGTTTACAACCTTCTGTTAATGAAGCAGGTCTTTATGAGTTATTGGTTACTAACCTAGAAAATGGATGTACAAGTTTGAAAGGGATTGAAGTTTTTAGGAATGAAGCTGAGCCGACCGATGCCATCATTGATTTAGCTGACATTACTTGTTTTGGATTTGATGATGGATACATAGAAATTGCCTCTGTTATTGGAGGAACTGAACCATATTTATTTTCCTTTGAAGGAAGTGATTTTTCTGATGAGATCATCTTTGATAATTTAGGTCCTGGTATTTATCCCTTACAAGTGATTGATGCTACTGGCTGTGAATGGGAGACCACTTTAAGTATTATAGAGCCGGAACAAGTATACGTAGATTTAGGTCCAGATTTGGAAATAGAATTAGGCGATGTGGTTGATCTTTATGCGAATTCAAATGGGACAAATATAGTTTGGGAGACGGAAGATAGTTTAGATTGCTACGACAATTGTTTTACACAACAAGTTTCACCATTTGAAACAACAACCTATTTCGTTGAGGTTTGGGATGAAAATGGATGCCCAGATATTGATGAAGTATTGTTAAGAGTAGATCGAACCAGAGCTGTCTATATTCCAAATGTATTTTCACCTAATGGAGACGGGATCAACGACTTTTTTACAGTCTATAAAAATAAGACCATTAAGAAAATAAATAAAATGCTAATTGCCGATCGTTGGGGAGAAATAATCTTCGTAGCGGAAAATTTTGAACCTGAAGATCCAGCCAATGGGTGGACCGGAGAATTGAGAGAGCAGGAGTTGAATGGAGGCGTTTTTGTTTATTATGCAGAGGTAGAATTTATAGATGGATTTGTAGGTAAGTACAAAGGCGATGTTACTTTAATGCGCTAGATACTAAACCCACAATACCAAAAAAGGGCTTTTGCTGCACCAGCAAAAGCCCTTTTTTGGTATTGTTAGTATCTTCTCATAAAAGGCAAAATGTCTATCCTAAACTTTTCTCCCAAAGTATATTTTTGATTCTTTTAAATTCATGTGAAAGCGGAGCTTCAATCTTAAGTATTTTCTCTGTAATTGGATGCCTAAATTGAATCTCACTAGCATGCAACATCATCTTATCAAGACCAAATCTTTCTTTAAATAACTTGTTTTGCTTATTGCAACCATGTGGTCTATCTCCAATAATTGGGTGAAAAATATGAGCCATATGTTTTCGTAGTTGATGATGTCGACCAGTTTTTGGGTACAATGACACCAAGCTATACCTTGATGTTTGATGCATTCCAAAAGGGATCGGGATTTCAGTTTGATCAAGTCTTTTGAAGTGAGTTATTGCTTCTTGAATCTTTCCGGATTCGTTTTTTAATGCATAATCAATACTGCCTTCCTTTGGGGTATAACCTCTCACGATTGCAAAGTATTTCTTTTCGATTTCATGTTCCTGAAAAGCCTTATTTAACAGAGATAAGGCCTTTTTGTTTAAAGCAAAAACCAAGACACCACTCGTTTTTCGATCTAATCGATGTATTGGATAAACGTATTGATTGATTTGATTACGAACTAATTGCAAGGCGGTCTCTTTTGCATCAAGCGCTATTTTGCTTGGATGCACCAATAAACCATGTGGTTTGTTTATGACCACAAGGTCATCGTCTTGATGTAAGATGGTAAGCATATAAGTAAAGATAGGGATTTACCTTTTTGCTTTCTATAGCACTTCTAAGTGAACATTCGCTCTTTCTATTTTAAAAAATCATTCAAAATGAAGCAATTTATATTTATAATCACTACAATTTTCTTTTCAATCCCATGCCATGCTCAAATCGGTAAGAAACTATTAAAGCGGGCCGAAGAAAAGATTTCTCAAAAAGCAGAACGAACAATAGATAAAATAATTAAGCCTAATGAAGCTGCTAAAATCCCACAGAACAAAGAAAAATCTGATGATCAATCAGATACTACTCCTCGTGGTGGTACATCTGAGGCTAGCAGTAGTGCCTCAAGAAATGCTTCTAGTGGAAGTTTAAGGGCTAATTATTCTTTTGATTATGAGTTTCATGCGACAATGACAAGCAAGAATAATGATCCAATGGACTTAACCTATTTCTTTACTTCTGGTGGGGAATTATTTGGCTTTGAACACGAGGATAAAAAACAAAATGAATTAATGTATACAGTTATGGATCATGAAAGAAGGCATAGTTTGATCTTCATGATCAATGATGGTAAGCGATCAGCTACAAAAATGCCTTTCATGGATATTGGCAAGCTAGCTGGAGACATGATGGATGAATACAATGGTGATGATTATCAGATTACTAAAACTGGGAGAACAAAATCCATTGCCGGCTATCACTGTGAAGAATACAAATTCGTAGCTAAAAAGTATGAAGGCACAACTTGGATTTCAACAGAAACTCCATTCACTCACGAGGATCTACTTAAGATTAAATCTTCAAATTTCAATTCAGACATGAAAATGTCAGCTGCCTTAATGGGAGGAATTGCTTTGGAATCAAATTCTTACCCAATTGGAAAACCTCATAAAGCAAACCATTTAATATGTACAAAGTTTGGAAAAAGTGATTTTGTAATAAATACGAAATCTTTTTATTTCACAAGTTACTAATCCGCCGAAGCATAAGCGGAGGAGGATCAACTAACAACTATAGTCCTCTTAAAATTATTGCTGCTTTTTCTAAAGTCTCTTCTGTTTTTGCAAAACAAAGTCTCACACAAGTACTTTGTTTTGCTTTAGCATAAAAAACTGAAATAGGAATAGAAGCAACACCATGTTCTATGGTTAACCACTTAGCAAATTCAGTGTCTGGAAGATCACTAATGGCTGAATAATCAAACAATTGAAAATAGGTGCCTTCAGACTTGAGAGGTTTTAGGCTCGAACCTTTTAAAAAAGAATTCAGCGCATCTCTCTTTTGCTGATAAAAAATTGGAAGGCTTAAGTAGTTTGAAGCGTCCTTTAAAAAATCTGCTAAGGCATATTGGACAAATGAATTGACTGAAAATACATTGAATTGATGAACCTTGCGGAACTCATGCATTAGTTCTGCTGGTCCTATGCAATAACCAATCTTCCAGCCTGTATTGTGAAAAGTTTTGCCAAAAGAATAGGTGATTAATGATTTCTTATATAAAGCTGGAAAGCTCAATACACTTTGGTGACTCTGATTGTCATAGATGAGGTGCTCATAGACTTCATCACTCAAGATGATTATGTCTTTGTTACAAACTATTTTTTCCAAAGCAAGTAAATCCTCTTTTTTTAAAGTCT
Organism: uncultured Saprospiraceae bacterium; assembly: GCA_937941095.1. GTDB lineage: Bacteria > Bacteroidota > Bacteroidia > Chitinophagales > Saprospiraceae > JALZVN01. The sequence continues at coordinate 8,290 of CALDYJ010000117.1, forward strand.
TGCCGATGGGGTTGTGAGGAGTGTTGATGATGATCATCTTAGTCTTCTCTGTAACTAAGTTTTCAAAATTTGACCAATTGATTTTAAAATTTGGTGCTTCTAATTCGTATGCTACGGGGATTCCTCCCATCACTTCTACAGCTGGTCTATAAGAATCATAAGATGGATCAATTAAAATTACTTCATCACCTTTTGAGACAAAGGCAGCTATTGCGGTAAAAAGGGCTTGGGTTGCGCCAGCTGTAATGGTTATTTCAGAACTTGGATTTATTGTTTTACCATAGCAAATGGATACTTTCTCAGCAATACTATCTCTCAATGAAGGTAAGCCCGCCATAGGAACGTATTGATTTTTACCATCATTCAAATGAAAGCTTACTAATTCTCTCAAAGCGGGAGAACAATCGAAATTTGGAAAGCCTTGTGATAAGTTTATTGCTTTGTTTTCATTAGCCAGTTTGGACATTACTGTAAAAATGGTAGTGCCCACATTCGGAAGCTTTGATCGTAAAAGCATATTAAAAACTAAACCCTATGGATGCCTGAAATGAAAAATTTCTATCAACATCGTCTCTATTGATAAATTCATTATTATCTCCTAAATTGATCAATGAACGATCGTAATCATTATTGGTGACATCAGCAAAGCCATAATTTGCTCTTAATCCTAAAAATAGGCCTTGGTTTAAAAATATGGATACTCCTGCTTGAAGGCCAAAGTCCAATCTATTAAACAACTTCACTTCTTCATCTTGTGCATATTCATAATAAGCACCTATTGATTTTGGGATGTCAACTTGAGTGCCGTCAAAGTTTCTAATGATTGGTTCATTTCCTAATTCTTCAAATCCACCTTTGTCCGCAAAATATTTATGATCTAAACTGAGCACGAAGTCATCGATTTCAATGCCTAAAGGTGATACTCCATCGTACCTAATTTCTCCGGAACCTGAAGACGATACTAAAGCACCTACATTGAATCCTCCTTGGATTTCTAACCAAGGCAAAACTTTGCCATAAGCAGATATCGGAAAATCTAAATAAGCATTTGTTATGTTTAGGCTTAAATCTTTAGTTCCTGTAGTGAAAATTCTTTCTCCCGTAATCGTGTGCAATGCTTGATATGATGTTCCATTAAATCTATACCTACTGCCTTTTTGTGAATAAAGTAATTCGGCTCTGATTCCAAAAAGATCTGTAATCTTATTATTGAATATAATACCTATATGGAATCCACTACTAAAATCATAAGTTTCTGGCATTTCATCTGTTTCACCAATTTCTGAATCTCCAAGTATGGATGAAAAGTTTAGACCTGCTTTAAAACCATAGGATAATTCTTGCCCACTTAAATTGTTTAAGAAACACAAGCTTGACATAAATAAAAGACAGTATAAATACTTCATAATTAATCTAAATTTTAAAATTGGGATCCTAAAAGAATGTGTCTTTGACATCTAGGATGGTTGTTTCCTAATGAAATAAAGGCTTTATATCTAATGCATTCTGATCTGCCAATCTGGCGCGAAGATATTTACAAAATTTCTAATTTCCTTTTGTATGGACTGATTTTTGAAGATTTGATTAAGATTGAGCTGATTTAGTATAAAATAAGTGTTAAATATTACTAAAATACTGATACATCCTTGAGTTTAAGTGCTTAATCGCTTACTTTTAGTTAAAATCAAGCCTATAGTGAAAAGTTTTTTACTCTTTATTTTTCTTTTAATTGCTAACTTCTGTATTTGCCAGTCTGGTGATTGCATTGGTTGTGATCAAGATAAAGAAAGCGTTGAGACTTTAACTTTTAACAATCAAGCCAATCCAAAGATTTCTATATTTCCAAATCCAACGAATCATTACATTAACATCGAAGACAGTAGCAATGCTGTAAAAGAATTAAAGCTTTTTTCTTTATTAGGAAAAAACATTAAAAACTTTGAAGTTAATGGAGCAACAAGATTCAACATCATGGATATGCCTAAAGGCCTTTATTTACTCCAGATCGTCGATCATCAAGGTGCCTTAATCAAAACTATCCGAGTTAGAAAAGTTTAGTTGTCTTAAGAAAGATATTTTCCTACAATTGGCATTCGTCTACCCATTCCAAACGCTTTAGAAGATACCCTCAAAACTGGTGCTGTTTGATACCTTTTAAATTCATTAACATTTACCATTCGCAAGATTCTTTTTACCAGCATTTCATCATGACCCATAGCAATAATCTCAGCAGGCCCTTTTCTGTTTTCAATGTATTGAAATAAAATTTCATCTAAAATCTCATAATCTGGTAAACTATCAGAATCTTTTTGTCCTGGTCTCAGTTCTGCAGAAGGTGGTTTGGTAATGGTGTTTAAAGGAATCACTTCTACATCTTTATTCATGTACGCTGCAAGTTCATAGACTTCCATTTTATATAAATCTCCTAAAACAGATAAGCCTCCGCACATGTCACCATATAGGGTGCCATAACCAACAGCCATTTCACTTTTGTTAGAAGTGTTTAAAAGAATATTACCAAACTTATTACTTATCGCCATTAAAAGCATACCTCTTGCTCTGGCTTGAATATTTTCCTCCGTCACATTTTGTGCTGTACCTAAAAAGTGTGGTTCTAAAACTTTTATATAGGACTGGTAGATCTCTTCTATTTTTAGAATATCATATTGGCAACCTAAATTCTTAGCGAGTTTTCTCGCGTCATTGACTGAATGGTCTGAAGAATATTGAGAAGGCATCAGGAGACATCTGACATTGTCTTCACCTAAAGCTTTTGCAGCTAGTACAGCCGTCACTGCGGAATCTATTCCTCCAGATAATCCTAGAATTGCTTTTTTAAATCCTAGTTTGTCGAAATAATCTTTCAAGCCTAGTACCAAGGCGTCATGAATTAATTCTATTTTGTTTTTTGCTCTTTCATTGCTTTTTTGATTTGACATAACAGCGTCTAAATCGAAAGATTTGAGGTCCTCCTCAAAATATTTCATCTCATCATAAACGGAGCCATCCGGAGACATAACCAAGGAGCCACCATCAAATATTAATTCTGTTTGTGCGCCAACATGGTTGATGTAAAAAATTGGAATCTTATATCTGTCCACATTTGCTTTTAAAACATCAATTCTATTTTGAGCATGGTTAAAGGTAAAAGGGGACGCTGAGACATTTATAACAAAATCTGGTTTTTGACTAATCATTTCATCAAGTGGGCATACGGTATAGAGTGGATTAGAATTATCTATGTTCCAAATGTCTTCACAAACTGACAGCGCAATTTTTTTGCCTTTGTAGTTTAATACTTTAAAGGAAGTAGCAGGTTCAAAATACCTATATTCATCAAATACATCATATGTTGGCAGTAATGCCTTGTGTTGAATGTGCAATATCTTACCTTCTGCTAAGAAATAAGCTGAGTTAAAAAGATCTTTGCCCTCTGGTTTTGGGTTTACAGTAGGGCTGCCTAGCACAATGGCAATATCATTTGTCATGGAGGCCAAGGATTGAATGACATCATCGGCACCAGCTATGAAGTCACTAAATTCTAAAAAATCCCTTGGTGGATACCCACAACTTGCTAATTCACTAAAACAAACAATATCAGCGCCTTCTTTTTTTGCTTTATTAACTGCTTCTTTCATTTTTTGAAGGTTTCCTTCAAAATTCCCAATATGATAGTTGATTTGAGCAATAGTTATTTTCATTCTAAATTTATGTTGAATTCAATAGTGTAAATGTAGCATTTATGTAACTTTGATTCATGAGTAATTTCGTTGTATCAGCTAGGAAGTATAGGCCAACTCGATTTAAAGACGTCGTAGGGCAATCACATGTAACAAATGTACTTAAGAATGCTTTGGATTCTAATAAAATTGCTCAGGCTTTTTTGTTTACCGGTCCGAGAGGCGTAGGAAAAACTACCTGTGCAAGAATTCTAGCTAAAACACTAAATTGCCAAAACCTTTCAGAAGATAAGGAACCTTGCAATACTTGTGGATCTTGTGAAGCTTTTAATCAAAATGCATCATTCAATATTACAGAATTAGATGCAGCCTCTCATAATGGAGTAGATCACATTAGGAGTTTAATTGAGCAAGTAAGGTTTCAGCCACAACAAGGGAAGTATAAGATTTTTATCATAGATGAGGTTCACATGTTATCCATTGGAGCTTTCAATGCCTTCTTGAAAACCTTGGAAGAGCCACCTCCTTATGCAGTTTTTATTTTGGCTACCACAGAAAAGCATAAAATCATCCCAACGATATTAAGCCGGTGTCAAATTTTTGATTTTAAAAGAATTCAAACAAAGGATACGGCAGTCTTCCTCAAAGAGATTTGTGCAAAAGAAAAGCTCGAAGCAGAGGAAGAAGCTCTGCATTTAATTGCTCAAAAAGCTGATGGAGCTTTAAGAGATGCCTTATCAATTTTTGATAGATTAGCAAGCATCGCAACCAATGGAAAGATCACCTATGATCTAGTATCAGAAAATTTAAATGTACTAGACTATGATTATTATTTCAACATCGTTGATCATTTTTTATTAGGAAACACTTCTGATATCCTTCTGACTTTTGGGGAAGTTGTAGAAAAAGGATTTGAACCTGATATTTTTCTTTATGGATTATCAGAGCACATAAGGAATTTACTTGTTGCAAGAAAAGTAGAAACTCATAAGTTATTAGAATTGAGTGAAAATCTAAAGTTGAGGTATGTGGATCAAGCTAAAAAGTCTTCCAAATCATTTTTACTAAATGCGCTTTCTTTACTTAACGATTGTGACATTAATTATAAACAAGCGAGAAATAAAAGATTACATGTTGAAATGTGTTTGCTCAAGGCAACTCATATTGAACATATGATGAAGCTTTCTACGGAAAAAAAAACTAAACCCACAAGCAATACTCCTCAGCAGATCAGTTTTAACGAGCCAAGTGTAACTAAACCACCTCAGTCTTCAGCTTCTGAAACTGAAAAAGAATCTATTGTTGAAGTTGTAGTAGAAAATGCCAAAGAAGACTGGAAGAAAGACAGTACACCTGCAGCTGAAGAAGTTTTTTCTCCCAAAGTTGAAGAAGAAAACACAACATCATACGAAGTACAAAATGCTAAAGCCAATGGAGAGGATATTCCTCCCAAAGTTGAAGAATCAATTCAAGAGAAAAAAGAAGTTAATCTTTTAAGCGGTTCATCTTCCATAAACATTCCTACTATTTCTATACATGATATGGAAACAGCAATAAAAAAGGAAGATGAAGAGAAAGACAATGAGGTTGTTCCTGAATTAACCCTCGAAAGTCTCAAAGAAGTTTGGACAGCTTATGCAATGAATGTAAAATCTGCAGCATTAAAAAATACCCTAACGTCTTTGGAATTGTCAATTTCGAATGGCCAAATAGTAGCAAAAGTTGGTTCAAAATTAGGAGAAGGATACCTAAGAGAAGATACTGGCTTAATGCTTCATTTGAGAAATCATTTTAAAAACCCTAGTCTTAAAAGAGTCATCGATGTAGATACAGAAAAACTCCAAGTATTAATTGAAAAGGAGAGGTCATTGAATCCAAAAGAAATATTTGATAAATTCAGTGAAAAAAACCCAAACATTAAAAAACTTACTAAAGCTTTAGACCTTAGTCCGGATAGAATGTAATGTCTTGTAGCTGGCAGTATTTAATTTGTCTAAACCTTAAGTATTCAAAATTGTTTATTACTTATGCTCCCAATCTTTAAATGCATTGAAAATGAATGATAACGCACTTTGGTATCTTGAAAACATTGATGTAACTGGTATTTTTTGTCCGAAAAAGCTTGGAGACACTGCTGAAGATAAACATGCATATAAAAACATAAAAAAGGGTCAAAACATATATTTACCCGAAGATGATTCTGATAAAATTTACTTTATTTCCGAAGGAAGAGTTAAAATAGGAAGTTATGGCATGGGTGGCAAAGAAATCACAAAAGCTATTTTAGGCAAAGGTGAGGTATTTGGTGAATTGTCAATTGTAGATGATGGAAAACGAAGAGATTTTGCCTTAGCAATGGAAGACTCAAAACTTTGTGTGATGGCTAAAGAAAATATGAAAAACATGATGAAAGATCATTCAGGTTTAAACATGTTTTTTATGAAGATGATGGGTAAAAGAGCTCTAGATATGGAACGAAGGCTAGAATCTCTAGTCTTCAAAGATTCTAGATCGAGAATCATAGAATACCTTGCTGAATTGGTTAAAAAAAGCGGACAAAGAGTAGGTTATGAAATGCTTGTCCGAAAATTTATCACACATCAAGAGATAGCAAACATCACAGCAACTTCACGCCAAACAGTTACTACCGTTCTAAACGAACTAAGAACAAAGAATCTGATTACCTTTGACAGGAAAAGACTGTTGATTAGAGACATTGAAGAACTTAAAAAAGAAATACTCTGATCAATTTTATTGTTAACAAAGATTGATTAATAAGTGTATAGTTTATTTAAACCTTTTATCTTTTTATTCGCACCAGAAAAAGCTCACCAACTTACAGTTAGGATATTTAGAATTTTATGTTTGATTCCAGGGCTAAATTATGTTTTCAAGAATAATTGGAAAGTGAGTCATCCATCCCTAGAACGAAATCTCTTAGGATTAAACTTTCCAAATCCAGTTGGTTTAGCAGCTGGCTTTGATAAAGATGGAAAGTACTATGATGTCATGAGTAATTTAGGTTTTGGTTTTATTGAAATTGGAACAGTTACACCTAAACCACAGGATGGGAATCCAAAACCTAGACTTTTTAGACTCAAAGATGATGAGGCGATCATCAACAGAATGGGTTTCAATAATGAAGGAGTAGAAGCCTTGGTCGAAAGATTAAAAAATCGAAAAAAGACCAATGTGATTATTGGTGGAAACATAGGTAAAAATAAAATCACCCCAAATGAGCATGCTAGTGATGATTACTTAAAATGTTTTCATGCATTGTATGAGCATGTTGATTATTTTGTAGTTAATGTTAGTTCTCCCAATACTCCAAATCTTAGAGATTTACAAGATAAAGAGCCACTAACTAAACTTTTAAACTTATTAAAAAAGGCTGCTCAAGAAAAATCTAAATACAAACCCATTCTTTTAAAAATAGCTCCAGATTTAACCGATACACAATTAGACGATATCGTTGAAATTATAAAAGAATCAAACATAGAAGGACTAATTGCTACAAATACCACGATAGCAAGAAAGCCTCTTAGCATTTCTGATGAAAGAATACAAGAAATTGGTAATGGTGGCTTATCTGGTAAACCACTCGCAAAAAGATCCACTGAAGTGATTTCTTATCTTTCAAAGCGCTTAGAAAAAGACAAACTGATCATAGGAGTAGGTGGCATTACTACTGCTGAAGATGCCATCGAAAAATTAGAAGCTGGAGCTTCATTAGTGCAAGTGTATTCAGGTTTGATTTATGAAGGGCCAGGGCTAGTGAAAAGTATAAATAAGGCTTTAATGAATCGTCCACAAAATTGAAAACCTAATAGTATATTTATCAGTCTAACATATTGTAAATCAATGTAATATGTTTTTTTAATGGCATTGATTTTGTTTTAAGTAATGGGTTATAGAGGTTCTCTCAAACCCAATACTAAAGATATGCTACAGAAAAATACCGTATTTTATAAGGACATTAGATTTTGGATTGTGCTGGTCTGTATAGTAACGTTGATATTATTGACGCTTAAGGCAAATAAATACATGTTTTCTGCGATACTTGGTAATTGAAAGACAATGAATATCCACTGAAGATCTTACCTTTGCTTTTTTTTAATTAATTTAAAACATCATGAAATATCTTTTTACACTTATTATTTTCTTAATGCTTTGTGCAAATAGTTTTGCACAAGATGTCGAACAAAGACAACGTACATTGATTACCAAAAGAACTGCATCGTGGTGTGGTAATTGTGGCACTTGGGGCTGGGCTTTTATGGAAGCTTTAATTGAAGACAATGATGGGAAAGCTGTTTTAGTAGCGGCTCACTTTAGTGGAGATTTAGCTAATCAAATAAGTACAGACATTACAAATAATTTTGGAGGTGTAGGTCAACCTAATTTCTTTGTTGAAAACGAAAGACTTCCTGCAGGCAGTAGTACCTGGTCTAACTTTAGAACCCAAACAAAAGATTTTGTTGACATGAATTTTGAGGCGGAACCTATCGTGAATACAGGTTTGAGTGCAACAATGAATTCAAATGGAAATTTAGCAGTAACTGCCAAATCCAAATTTTTTCAAGATACAGATGGGGAATACTTATTAGGAGTATATGTTTTAGAAAATAATTTAATTAATAATCAATCTGGACAAGGAGCAAACGCAAACCATAAGAAAGTGTTGGTTGCATCTGCAACAGCAGATTCATTTGGAGATGTTATAGCTAATGATGCTAACATTATGGCAGGAACGGAAGTGATGAATGAATATGTGATCTCAGGATTAGATGCAAACAATGCAGCTAATTATGAATTGATTGCAATCGTTTGGAAACTTGAAAATGGTTTCAGAAAATTTGAAAATGTATTTTCTGTTGCTGGACCAAATTTTGAAGCTCCAGTTGGGGTGAGAAATGCCTTAAACGCTAGTGCCTACAATGTAAGTCCAAATTTGAGTGCAGATTTAGTGAATGTGAAATTAAATGTAGATAAAGCACAAAATGCTTCTGTTAAATTGTATAACCTTAATGGACAACTTGTTCAATCGATTTTTGAAGGAGTAGCAAATGCTAGGATGGATTTCAATATTTCAAAAAATGAATTAGGAATTTCTAATGGAACTTATATAATCAATATAAACATAGATGGAAAAACAGCAACTGAAAAAGTTGTGTTCATAGATTAATATTGATTTCAATTCATTGAATAAAAAAAGGCTGATCTTTCGAGATCAGCCTTTTTTTATTTTACAATTTTAAGACTCATGTCTTTACTTTCTGAAGAATGAGTAATCGCTCCCGAAGAAATAAAATCCACTCCAGTTTCAGCAATAGCTCTGACCGTATCAATTGTCACTCCACCAGAAGCTTCTGTTTCATAATCATTACCGACGATCTCTACCGCCTTACGAAGCATATCTAATTCGAAATTGTCTAACATAATACGAGTGACTATGTCTTTGCCAGCATCCATGGTTTCTTTGAGCTCTATCAGGTTTCTTACTTCAACTGTCATTCCTAAACTCATGTCTTTCTTTTCAAAGTAATTTCTAACGCGCTCTATAGCTTTAGAAATTCCACCACTTGCATCTACATGATTATCCTTAATCATGATCCAATCATAAAGACCATCACGATAATTAGAACTCCCACCAATTCTCACTGCCCATTTTTCTAGGAATCGAATCAAAGGAGTCGTCTTTCGAGTATCAAGAATAGTAACTGGAAGGTCTTTGACCTTGTTTTTAAATGATCTACTCAAAGTGGCTATGCCACTCATTCTTTGCATGCTATTTAAAACTAGTCTTTCTGCCTTTAATAAAGCTTGAGAGTTGCAAGTTACATAAAAGGCAATGTCTCCGTATTTTACTTCTGTGCCATCTTCTATTAAGATTTCTAATTCAGCATCAGGATCAACATGTTTAAAGATATGTTTAGCCAGTTCAATTCCAGCAATTACACAATCTTCTTTGACCAATAACTTTGCCTTATCTTTTGCTTCCACTGGTATGCATGCAAGTGAAGTGTGATCCCCATCTTTTACATCTTCTTCTAAGCCATTGACAATAAAATCCTTTATCTTTTTTAAATCCATTGTTTTTTTTTAAAATATACTGATGAAGCTCAGACTGATTTAAAATAAAACACCTAGCCTTAAAGTGATGCTTCCAATCCTAGAATTAGAATCTTCGGATCTTGTTTCCCACATATCATCAGTAATGTCATCAGGAGTTCCTCCATCTGAAATCAAGGTTGTGGCTTGTCTAGCGCTATTATCGGTTGCATCAATAACACCATTTTGAAAATAAAGTCCTGCGACAATTGCGGTGTTAGAACTTACACTATATTCTATACCAGCTCCCAAGCCCCAAGAGACACTAAAAACGGTGACATCTTTATTAATGTTTAAATCCGTTTCTCTAATACCACCTCCTTCTATATCACCTCTTCCTTGTGTACGGATCGCCAATGGGAAGATTGGAATTTCTGCGAAATACCTAAAATAGCCAATTTCATCTGTTCTCATTTTTAAACCAATAGGAATCTCAACGTACTGAATCTTATAAGTCAATAGTACATTGTCAGGTAAAGGTTTATCTCCAGTATTAAGTGCAGGATTACTTAAATCTGATTCTTTAAAGAAATTACCACCAGTTTCATGTTTTAATGTACCTCCTTGATTAAAAGCAAAACCTAAACCTCCAGTAATAGCATATCTTTCGGAAAAATAATATTCTCCAAGTACTCCTAATTTGAGGCCAGTATTACCATTTTCACGCGTTATCGTATTGTCATTGGAATACATCCATGATCGAGTAGGGCTTACTTGAAAACCAAATCTAAAATCTTGAGCGAATAACACTAATGTTGAACAAAACATTATAAACGAGAGCAATACAATTTTTTTCATTATCGTTGTTTTTATTGAATATTATTAATTCAAAACGAATTAGTTTTGTAAAATGATGTTTTCTTATTATTTATTCAAAAATCTTATGTCAAAAAATAAACAGAAAATCTTGAGAAACTTAAGCTTTTTGATGGGATTGATGTTAATCTTGCTTAGTTGCGAAGTTAATAAGATTCCTGATGTTTCTAATATTGATGTTGATCTAAATACCATCAGATTTGACAAGATTTTGTTTGAAATGGATACAACGGATGTAAAGTCTTCTTTCATTAAGATAGAATCAGAACACAAAGCCTTTACTGATATATTCTTTCAACACATTTTACCTTTAAAAACCCCTTCTAGTAAAAGCGAAGTAACATTTGAACAAAATTTATCAAAATTCATCAATGATGAGTTTTGCCAGTCTTTGTATGATACTACTCAAATCGTATATCCTGATGTTGAAGGGATCCAGAAAGATGTAAAACAGATGTTGAAGTATTCAAAGTATCATTTTCCAGAGCTCAATGTAAATAAAGTATATACTTATATTTCAGAGTTCGGTTATCAAACATTTTTGTTTTCTCATGAAAATGGCGATGGTTTAGGTATTGGTTTAGATCTGTTTTTAAACGACTATCCATATGAAAATTTCTCAGCAGGCAATCCTGCTTTTTCTGCTTACATCACTAGAACTTTTAACAAAGAGCACATCGCCAAAAAGGCTGCAGATGCTATTATTGATGACATCAGAGAATGGAAATCAAGAGATAGACTCTTGGATAAAATGATCGAAAATGGGAAGAAGCAAATCCTTTTGAAGTCATTTCTTCCAAGGACTCAAGACAGTATTCTGTTTGAATACTCACAAGAACAAATGGATTGGGTCAACAACAATGAGTTTAATATATGGGCTCATTTGCTTGATGAAGAATTAATCTATGAAACAAATAGAAAAAAAATCAAAACCTTGTTAGAGATGAGTCCTTCTTCTATTGGAATGCCTCTTGAAGCACCAGGAAGGACAGCTAATTTTATTGGGTACAAGATTTTACAAAAGTATCTTGAAAGGAATCCCGAAATCACCTTAGATAGTTTAATCAATATACAAGACCCACAGTTTATATTAGACAATTCTAGATATAAGCCGAGGCCAAGTAATTAAGGCGGGCTTATTAGCTTTAATACTCTTGTTTAAAAGCTTAAATAACGTTGAGATTATTATATTTGTAATGATAGTTTCAATGAAATAGCCATATTTTATTGATTATTTTCAGATTTAAATCGAGAAAAATGTCAGAAAGAGCCATCCCTGTTGTTGACCTTTCCAAATTTGTAAATGGAAATGAAGCAGAAAGAAAATCTTTTGCTCAAAAATTAGGAAAAGCATTCCACGAAATTGGATTTGTAGGTGTAATCAATCACGGTATCCCGAAGCATTTAATAGAGGGTTTTTATGATACCTCAAGAGAGTTTTTTGATCTAAATTTGGAACATAAAAAGACATATGAGATTCCAGGACTTGCTGGTCAAAGAGGCTACACTTCTTTTGGAAAAGAACATGCAAAGCAATCTACTGTTGCGGACCTAAAAGAGTTTTTTCAAATTGGTCAGACAGTAACTGATGATGATCCAATTAAAGATCAATATCCTGACAATGTTAGTGTCTCTCAAATTCCTCTTTTTTCCTACATGGGAAGAGAGCTGTATGCAGCTTTTGAAAATTCTGGAGCTCACCTTTTAAAAGCTATAGCGATTCATTTAGACTTAGATGAAGATTATTTTGATAAAAGGATCATTAATGGCAATAGTATTTTGAGGTCTATTTATTATCCTCCGATTACTCAAGAACCAGACAGTGCGATTAGGGCAGAACAACATGAGGACATAAACCTTATTACATTGCTTGTTGGAGCCTCAGCTGGTGGGCTTCAATTGTTAAATAAAGACGATGTGTGGATGCCTATCACACCTGAAGAAGACGAAATAGTTATCAATGTAGGTGATATGCTACAACGATTAACAAATAATTACTTGAAATCAACGACGCACAGAGTGGTCAATCCTCCGAAAGAAAAATGGCATATGCCAAGGCTATCTATTCCTTTTTTCTTGCATCCTAGGTCAAATATGGACTTAACTTGTTTAGATAATTGCATTTCAGATGAAAATCCCTTACAATATGAAGGAATTACTGCAGGTGAATACCTAGATGAAAGGCTAAGGGAAATAGGATTAAAAAAGTAAGATTAAACCTTTTTAATAACTATTTAGTCTAAATATCGTTTAAAAGTCAAGGACTTCGATTAGCTTTACGTAGAAATTTTAAATTATGGAATCTTTGTTTTTGTTTTCTTTTGGTGGGCCTGAGATAATAGTCATTATGTTGACTATCTTATTACTTTTTGGAGGCAAGAAAATCCCTGAATTAATGAGAGGCCTAGGTAAAGGGATTAAGGAATTTAACAACGCTAGAGCGAGCATAGAAACGGAAATAAAAGAAGGTATCAAAGAAGCCGACAAAAAAGTAGATAAAAAAGTAGAAGAATAATATATTCAGACATATAAAAAAAAGAGGGTGCAAATGACATTTTGCACCCTCTTTTTTTATTCATGAGGAACTTTCAAATAATTGATCTCTGACAGATTCCAATCGATTACCAATCCTTTTGCTAATCTTTTTGCAATCTCTCTGCCATATAAATGTTCACATAAATAAAGAGATGCTTCAAATGATTTTGCTCCACCAGCAGAGCTTATGTACTTTCCATCATGGACAAAAAGGACGTCTTCCACAACATCCAATTGAGGAAACATTTTACGGTAAGCTTCAACATCACTTGGGAAGGTGGTTGAGCGTTTACCATCAAGCAATCCCGCTTTTGCAAGAACAAAGGCACCATCACAATGTGAAGTAACATATTGAGCAGTTTGAGCCGTCTGTTTAACCCATTCTATAAGAACCTCATTTTCAAGATCACTGTCCAAATGATGCTCAGCACTAGGAACCACCAATACATCAATTTTTGGGTAATTTTTATCTAAATAATTATAATCTGGTAAAATTCTCAAACCTTCAAAGGTTTTTATGGGATTTAAGGTATTTGCTATCAAAAAAGTATTCATACTTTTAATTCCTTTTCTAAATATGGTATGTTGAAATACATCATATGGAGCAGTTAATTCTGTGTTGTAGACCCCATCCATGATTAGGAAAGCGACATTATAGCGATCTGCCTCTATATTCGGTTTTATTATTGGGACGGTTATGACCTTTTCTTGTAGTTTGCAGCCTGTTAATGTCGCAAACAATAAAAATGTATATATCCTTAGCATATGATTGTTTAGAAAAATTGATTAGAGGATTAAGAATTCATTAAATTTAGGGATAAGAATGGCACAAAAAAATAATACCAATAAAAAACTGATCCTAGGTTTAAAAGTCAAGCAACATCGAGTTGCTAAAAAAATGTCTTTTGCAGACCTATCAGAACATTCAGGACTCTCTGTTTCATACCTTAACGAGATCGAGAAAGGAAAAAAATACCCAAAAGAAGATAAGCTCAAGGTGATTTCAAATGCTTTGAATGTTTCATTTGAAGAATTGAGTTCATTTGAATTAAAAGGAGGATTAGCACCCGTAGGAGAGCTGCTTAAATCTAATTTTCTAAAAGAATTACCCTTAGACTTATTTGGAATAGAATTAAATAAAGTGGTTGGCATTATTGCTAACTCACCCCTAAAAGTAGGAGCATTTATTTCCACACTCGTTGAGCTATCTAGAACGTATGAGTTTAAAGAAGAAAGTTTTTACTTTCGAGCTTTGAGGGCGTATCAAGAAATGCACCATAATTACTTTGAAGACATAGAAGATGAAATCGAAAAATTTGTAGTAGAATTTCAACTTCCGATAGGAAGTGCAGTGCCTCCAGATGTATTGCAAAATATTCTAAAAAGTAAATTCGGGTATAAAATAAAATTTGATACCATAGAAAAAAGAGAAGCTTTAAAAAACGTAAGAGCAATCTCTGATGTCAAAAAAAGAACCTTGCACCTTAATGGCAATTTAAACAACATGCAAAAGGCTTTTCAACTTGGGAAAGAATTAGGTTTCCTCTACCTTAATTTAAGCAATAGGCCTCATAGTTCTGTGTTTACTAAAACACATTCCTTTGAAGAAGTCCTGAATAATTTTAAAGCATCTTACTTCGCAGTTGGCATCTTAATAAATAAAAATAGCATCATTAAAGATTTAGAAGAATGGTTCTCTCAAACCAGATTGAATCCTCAGTTTCTAATAAATTTAGCCCAAAAATATAAAGCTTCCTCTTCAGTCTTATTTCAAAGATTTAACGTGTTGCCTAAATATTTTGGAATAAACAATATTTTTTACCTCAGAACTAAGCACAATCTGGAACAGGATTCTTACTTGATTGACAAAGAACTTCACCTGAGCAAAAAACATAAACCGCATGCCAATGGCTTAGATGAAAGTTATTGTAGAAGATGGTTAGGTATGTCAGCACTAAAGGTCATTAAATCAAACCCAGGTTTGGATAATTTGTATTTGATGCAAAAGTCAAAATACATCGGAACAGATGAGGAATATTTAGTTGTCGCAAATGGACGTAAAAATTATCCTTTAACAAATATGAACACCAGTGTTTCTGTAGGAATGCTATTAGATGAAAAAGCTAGGAAAACAATTAGATTTAGTCAAGATCCAAATATCCCAAGCAAAGATGTAAACGTAACATGTGAGCGCTGCCCAAAATCAGACTGTCAAGAAAGAGTAGCCCCTCCTGTTGTGATAGAAAATCTAAATAAGCACACCTTGATTGAACAACAAATTGGAGACTTATTAAATTCTTGAATTTATGAAGCGCATAAGACAATAAGTTCTTTAAATTTTCTTCATCTTGACTCCATATAATTACCTTTTAATATGATCAGAAATAGCATATGTTTTATAGTCTTCTTTTTAAGTTTGTCTTTTTGCATAAATGGGCAGCAATCTTTTTGGAAATCCACTAATCTATCAGGAATACAAAAAGAAACATTTGAGGACCAATTCGATGATTATCAATTGTTTGAGGTCGAAGAAGATCAGATTATATCACAAATTCTAGCAGCTCAAGATGAATTTTCTAGAGCTAGAAAACTTGAACCTATTATACTCAGTTTTCCTATAGAGGAAAGTATGGAAAAATATGAGCTCATCCATTCTTCGATTATGGAAGAAAAGCTGCAAGCAAAATATGCTTCTTTTAAAACATATATACTAAAAGGCATTGATGATCCTTCAAAAAACGGAAGATTAAGCATTACTTCTAATGGCATCAAAGTATTTATCAAAGGAATGAGCGATTCCTATTTTATAGAAAGAGCAGATAAAAAAGAAGAGAATAATTACATAGCGTATTCTAGAAGTAAGATCTTAAACAGAACTGCCATTGAATGTTTGCTTGATGATAGTGAAGAGATGAAATCGATGCAAGGGATGAATAGAAGCTCAGGTAGTTTCGGAGATGAATTAAGAACTTATCGTTTAGCAGTTTCGACTACAGGAGAATATGCAACTTTTCACGGGAGTACAGTTGCTAAAGCCATGGCTGCAATCGTAGAAGCCATTAATAGGCTTAATGTTTTATATGAACAAGAAATTTCTGTAAGGTTTGTCCTTGTTAATGATAACGATCAACTAATAAATTTAGACCCAAATTCAGACCCATTTAATGGATCTAATGCAAGTCAGATGTTGGGAGCTAATGGAACGTTTATTAATTCAAAAATTGGTGCTGCAGCTTATGACATTGGACATGTGTTTGCCACCGATGGTGCTGGTTTAGCTTCTTTGGCATCGGTATGCCGTTTAGATAAAGCAGAAGGTGTAACTGGAGTTTTTCCTCCAGAAGGAAATACATTTGTAATAGAATATTTGGCTCATGAAATAGGCCACCAATTTGGAGCTAGCCATACCTTTAATAATTGTTTTGGTAATGAAGTCCCCAATACGGCTTATGAACCTGGAAGTGGAACTACAGTGATGAGTTATGCTGGACTTTGTGGAAGCAATAATGTTGCCCCGGGTGCATCTGATTATTTTCATGTGGTCAGCTTACAACAAATGGATGGGTATACTCAAGGTTCTGGAGGGAGTTGTGCAGATAAGACTCCTACCGATAATAGTGCTCCAGTTGTTGATGCAGGAGAAGGTGGGTTTTTTATTCCGAACGGAACACCTTTTGAATTGACAGCGGAAGGGTCAGATCCAGATAATGATCCAATTAGCTATTGTTGGGAACAATACAATACAGGTCCGCAAAGTACTTTGGGCTCACCTATTGGTAATGCACCAAGCTTTAGATCCTTTCCTCCAACTAATACACCTACACGTACTTTTCCGATGCTGCCAGCGATTTTAGATAACAACTTCAATAACAGTGAAGTATTATCGACTGGCGCAAGAGATTACACTTTTCAAGTTACTGTTAGGGATAATAAAGCTGGCGGAGGATCAGCTGCTTGGGATAGAATATTATTTAAATGCAGTGGAAGCGCAGGACCTTTTACGGTTACCTCTCAAAATAATTCAGATGAACTTTGGATTACAAATAATGACGCAACTGTTACTTGGGATGTGGCAGGCACAGATGGAGGTGATGTAAATTGTTCTTCCGTTGATATTTATCTATCTAAAAACTTAGGCTTTACTTTTGATGTTTTATTAGCAGAAGGTGTTCCTAATAATGGATCTGCTACTTTTAGAGTACCTGATGGTGCTGAATCGAATTTCGCAAGAGTTAAGGTAAAAGCTGCAGATAATATTTTCTTTAATGTAAATAGAGAAGCATTTAAAATAGAAACAGGAATGGTTGCTGCTCAAGAAATCGGACCGTCAAATTTGGTAAATGTTTTTCCAAATCCAGCCATTAAAAAGGTCTATTTAGATCTTTCAAAAATTACAGAAGGAGAAATAATCGAGCTTCAACTCACTTCCATTCATGGCAATGTGCTTTATCAAAGTAAGGTAAATGGTCCATCTACCAGTTTAGATATTGATCATTATCCAGCAGGTCTTTACCTCTTAAACATCATAAGTGAAAATCGAATTTTTACCAAAAGGCTTATTGTAGAATAATCACAAGATTTATTGGCTCTTTTCCTGAACAAAGAAACCTTTGGGCGTGTTTTTAAGTATTAATTCAATGAAAAACACACAATCATGTTGACAAAAAAGATGGAAAAAGCGCTCAATGAGCAAATTACACTAGAATCATATGCATCTTTTCTTTATTTAGCCATGTCCTCATGGTGTGAAGAAGAAGGCTTAGAAGGATGTGCTGCCTTTATGTTACGCCAATCAGATGAGGAAATGGACCACATGAAAAGGCTTTATAATTATGTGATAGAAATGGATGGTAAGGCGATAGTCCCTGGTATAAAAAAACCACCTTCTTCATACAAAAACGTCGTTCAAATGTTTAAACAAGTTTATGAGCATGAGAAGAAAGTCACAAAATCCATAAATGAACTAGTTGCATTAAGTAGTAAAGAAAAAGATCACAGTTCTTTTAATTTTCTACAATGGTATGTTGAAGAACAGCGTGAGGAAGAAGCTTTGATGCGAAGTATTCAGGATAAGATAAAATTGATTGGTGGTGGTCCTCAAGCACTTTATTACATCGATAAAGAAATCCAACAAATCAATTTAGCTGAAATGAAGAAAGAAGCATCTGAAGCAGAAAAGTAGTATTTTTGAGTAAACTTGAATGCTAATACCAAAATTTGAAAGATCTAGGAACCATAGTTATTCTTAAAAAAACTCAATCAGAGTCCCAAGCTTTCATATACAAGGCTCGGCTTGCTGAAGCTGACATTCCCAGTTTTATATCAAATAATAATGCTCATACCGTTCTACCGATGTTTAGTAGTGGTGTATGTCTCCATGTGCATGAAGTAAACAAAGAAAAAGCTTTAGCAATAATTGCCGAAGTAGATAACATGGCACAAGAGG
>CALDYJ010000118.1 GCA_937941095.1 uncultured Saprospiraceae bacterium
TTTTAGTATTCTTTTTCCGCTTTTTAAAATAGGCGGTACCTTACTCTTGTTGTTTTCTGAAAGATTCAAAAATTCTAAATTAATCAATTGGTTTGTGCGCCATTCGGGTAAATGGTCGATGGCTGATGTTTTTGTGGTTGCGGTTTTCCTTGCTTTCTTAGCTTTCAGTAATATGCAGGTTGGAATTACGACCGATAGTAAAGTGCTTTTGGGTTTATATTTCTTTTTGGCCTATTGTCTTTTGAGTATTTGGAGCACAACTTATTTAAAGGATGCCTTGGAGCGGGAAGGGGTTTAATGATGAAAACTAATTTTGATTGATCTATTCTCGCATGGATTCATTTGTTGTAAAATATCCAATTTAAAGACAGCTTGAATGTTGACATGTCCCGAATTTGAATTTATTCCAACCGAATTTAAAAAGGTTTATCCTTTTTTGAGAAAAATCACTAGGTTTACTAAACCTTCGAGGTTTAGTAAACCTTGGCTGAAATTGAAATTTCCCAGATTTTTCAAATTAAAAATTTAAATAGTGATTTGGAATTTAGATCGATTTGAATAATTTGATTCTATCAATAAAGTGTTTATAATTTGCTTCAATTTATTTAAAGCCTTCCATTTTGTTGAAAAGTAAATTTATATATGGGCTGGAACAAACATTACCTTTTTATCTCAAACGAAACATCTAATTTTAGTACTGAAATCTTGGATGCTCTAGACTTGAAAGATTATAAAGATTTAGGAGAAGTAGAAATGGAAAATTTTGATGATAGCGCGATATATAGCGCAAACTATGCTGATTGCATCATTATCCACAGCCCGATAATAGTTTATAAGTTTTTAAATGAAGAAGAAACAATTTTAGAAGAGAATTTTAAGTCTCATTTTCCTGAATCTAAAATAGCTGTTGGAGTGCAACTTTCTTCCTCAGAATATTTTGGTTTTTGCGTTATAGAAAAAGGCAAAAGAATCAGAGTTAAAACTGGTGTAGATGGTAAAATTAAAATTGATCAAGGAAAACCGATTCAAGAAGAAAAAGAATCTTATGAACGTTTAGTGAATTATATGGATGAACGTGAGAAAGAAGAGCTTAAGTATGATAATGGAGAAAAAGGGTATAAGGATTATTTGGAATTTGAATCTAGTTGGAGAGTAGCAAACATGGTTTCAAAGTCTTTTATCGGAGCTCACATTGATCGCTTTACATGGAAGGAAATAAAATTTCGAAAATTTGTAAAATGATTATTCTAGTGTAAGTAATTATGAATTTACCCGACATCCGAATTTTGAATTATACCGAATATGAATAAATACCTACCGAATTTAAAAGAGAATGTTCTTTTTTGAGGAATTTCACTAGGTTTACTAAACCTCCAAGGTTTAGTAAACCTTATCCTGAATCCTGATTCCTAAAATTTTAAAATTTTAAAAATGAAAACCAATTTTGACTTGACCTATATTAATAAAATTCAAGGTGTAATTGATGTTGCTTGCATTGGGATTGAAACTGTCTTGATCAATGGCTTCATTTCTAAATAAAGCAAGAGAAGGTTCTGTTGAAAGTGAAAAATGTGGACCTATCTGATATAAAAATCCTGCAAAAGGTAGCAGCCCCATTTTAGTGCTGATTCGTTGAGTACTCTTTACGACTGTCTTACCGTAGGTTGCATCTAAGCCATAATAGAATGTCCAGCGGCCGCTTTTTTTGAAAGTTCTATCAATACCAAGCCTCACAGAAAAGTCATTCAATTCATTTTCAGCAGTTCCCAGATCTATACTTGCAGCAGCCCGTAAATTTTGAAGGCGATTTCCGAAAGCCCATCGATAGGTAAGGTCAAGATTATTTATTTGTTCGTTAAACAAAGGAATAAACTTTGATGCATTAATACTAATTTGATGCCTCGTTGAGCCATCTTCCTGAGAAAAAACAATGGTGCAATTCAATAAGAATAGCACCATTGTAATAATTGTAATTTTATTATTCATTATCCGAAAATATCTTCCAATAGTTCTTCCAATTCATCTAAAATGTCATCCATATTTTCAGAAGATTCATCTTTGTAAAATAACAAAATGGTTTCTAGTTCATCATTAATTTCTAAGTCTGCAATTTTAAAATTATCGAAGAATAAATCCAAATCAGCCAAAGAGTTTACTTGAGCTTCGCTTGGTTCTTCAATGGCAATTAAGCTTGCCAAATCGCCCATTGTTCTAAATGACAATTGTCCAAGGTTAACTTGTACAGCAGCCTTTTCAAAGCTATTCATATCAAGGTTTTCAAAATCATCATCTTTCAACTCAAACTGAGATTGAATACTCATGTCGCAAAAACCGCTGTTCTTCATAGACATTCCCATTTCATAAGAAGTGGTGGATAACCTAGACACGTCTACATCCAAAGTCATGGGATCCATAAATAATGAAGCATCCAATTCTACCGGCATTTGATAACCACTATTATCGGCATAAGTCACTTTTGAAAGTGTAATTTCAAAAGCCTTCGTTCCATCTACATTCATGTAGGCATGCATCGTCTTAGGCATGGACATGGTTTCACCATCAATAGTCACCAACTGATCTGTAAAAGCATCCAAAATTAACTCAACATTATTACTAGTAGCATTAGGTTGAGAAGGAAATTTAAACACAACTTTATCATTGACATCATTTGTTTTTGTCCATGTATTGCTGCTTGAATTATAAACGTGCATTCCAGCATGATGCGACATGTCAAATCGATTATTGTTTTCTACATGATCGAAATCAAAAACAGACTCTAAGCTTTCAGTTAGGTTGCTTACCCACTCTTCATTCAACATTTCTCCATCCGACATATTTAAAAAGTTGTTAAATAATTCAGAAAAAGAACGAGAATCTCTTACTTCTTTGACACAACTCATTAAGTCGTCAAATGATTGCTCTACGTTAGCTTTATCTTCTTCCACTGTTGTTTCCATGGTGACCGATTCGTCGTCATTTCCACAACTAAAAAGAAAGCTTAGAGCAAACAAGCAAGAATAAAATAATAATAATTTTTTCATTTAGATTAGTTTTAATTTAAAGGTCTTTATTAATTTATATGATTTAAGATTATTCATCTACTTTGGGGAGTAATGATGTTTTTTAATGGGAGGAGTCAACTGTAGAAATAAAGGGCACTGAAGAAATACTGACGCAATAATTGTCTTTGTATTAAAGCAACCAATTTTTAAGTATTTGAACTACTGTTCTCAAATAACATGCCGTAAAAAAGAAGGGAAAGATCTACTTGATAGTTAGCGAATAGTCCTTTTTTTCGACACAAAGATCTCAAGGGTTCGCAAAGATTCACGACGTTCTTAAGTTATTGGATCCAGACAACTATCAGCCAACAAGCAAAAAAACAAACCTCCAGCAAATCACTCTCATCCCATAACAAATTAATATCTTTAGTGCATGAAAATTCACTTCATAGCAATAGGCGGTAGTATAATGCATCAACTCGCTATACAGCTTAAAAAACAAGGACACGAAGTTAGTGGATCAGACGATACCATTTTTGATCCTGCTTTAGCTAACCTTAAAAAAGAAGGCATCTGCCCAGCCGAATTTGGGTGGTTTCCAGAAAAGATTGATTCTGATACCGAAATGGTCGTTTTGGGTAAACACGCACATGCAGATAACCCTGAATTAGCTAAAGCAAAATCTTTGGATGTAAGGATCATGACTTTTCCAGAATTGATGTATGAACACTCGAAAGACAAAACAAGAATTGTGGTAGCAGGGAGTCATGGGAAGACAACAACAACTTCAATGATCATACACATGCTACTTTCCTCAGGAATCGATTGCGATTATCTAGTAGGCGCTAAAATAGAAGGAGTAGATGGATCAGTTAAATTGACCAAGGATGCTAAATACGTGGTGATCGAAGGAGACGAATACCCAACTTCTGCTGAAGACATGCGTCCAAAATTTGTACATTATCATCCACATGTTACCATCATCACCGGAATCGCATGGGATCATGCAAATGTATTTTTAAACGAAGAGATTTATTTAAAGGTTTTTGAAGATTACATCTTAAACTTACACAAGGATACCAAGGTCATCTATTGTAAAGAAGATGCTCAGCTGAACGCATTGGCCGAAAGGCTTAAAGATGGAGATCGCTTTATCCCATATAAAGCACATCCATTTGAAAACATCGATGGAGTAACTTTTTTAAGCTTAAGTGATCGAAAGATAGAAACCAATATTTTTGGCCAACACAATATGCAGAATCTTTGTGCGGCAAAAAAAGTCTCCAAGCTAGTTGGCTTACCTAGCGATGATTTTTATAAAGCTGCAGCAAATTTTAAAGGCGCTGCTAAGAGATTGGAAGTTTTATTCAAGGATGAACAATTGACCATCTATAAGGATTATGCCCATTCTCCTTCGAAGGTAAGAGCAACTGTGAAAGCAGTTAAAGCCAAACATGGGACTAAGAAATTAATCGCAGTCTCAGAATTACATACTTACAGCAGTTTGAATGCTGAATTCTTGCCACAATATAAAGGAGCATTGGATGCTGCAGATGTGGCTGTTGTTCATTATGATCCTGAAGCGATGAAAATAAAAAGGATGCCTGATCTGCCAGGTGCATTGGTTAGAACAGCTTTTGCAAAGATGGATCTGTTTATTACCAATAAAAAAGAAGATTTAGCATTTCTTTTGGACAAGATTGATTTTAATGACAGTATATTACTTTTGATGTCTTCAGGGAATTACGGTGGACTTGATTTGGAGGCGATAAAAAAGAAAGGTTTAATAAAGGAAACTGCGTGAAGAAAAGTGCATCATTAAAATTGCCAGCAAGGCATAAACGTTTCGATTTTTTAAGAAAAGCTTACCCCATTTTTTCTTACCAAAAACATGATTGGAAAATTAAAGGGCAAAAAATTTATTTGTCTTTTGAATATAAAGTAGGAGAGCTCAGCTTTAATCCTATGTCTTCCATTCAATTTCCAAAAGGGATTGATCTTTCGAAATTGAATAAAGGAAAGAAGGTGCTGATTGAGAACCTAGTTTTCAACATTGGAATGGTAGAGATGATTTCATACTGGAAAGCTACTTGTAGTCCGCTTATTGAACTGAGAGCTTATTCAATCAGCAAAGCTCAACAAAACTGGTGGAAGAAATTGTTTTACAATGGCTTGGGTGAATTCCTTTACTTAAATAAAATAGCCGCAAATAAGCAAGACCTTCTGGGTTTTAGAAGTCTATCGAAAGATAAGCTTGCATTGAGCAAAGGTCCAAAATTGAAAAGCAGCTCTATCATTGTTCCCATTGGTGGAGGCAAAGATTCTCTTGCAAGCATAGAAATCGTAAAAAAACATCGCGGTCAAAAATATTTTCTAATGATGAATCCAACCAAAGCTGCGAAGGATTCTGCTAGATTGGCTGCGGACAAAATCAGTGAGCAAGCCATTTATATAGAAAGAAAAATCGATAAAGGCTTATTAGATTTAAACGCAAAGGGCTATTTAAATGGGCATACTCCTTTTTCGGCGATGCTGGCTTTTTATTGCAGTTTGTCCGCTTGCATCACTGGGGCAAAATATGCGGTACTCTCCAATGAATCAAGTGCGAATGAACCGACAATAATAGGAACCAATGTCAATCATCAATACTCGAAGTCTTACGAATTTGAAAAGGACTTTAATGCCTACCTTGATAAATACATCAGCACTGAAATAGAATACTTAAGTTTGCTTAGGCCTTTGAATGAATTTCAAATCGTTGGAATATTTAGTCAAAATCCGAAAAATTTGAAGGTCTTTAAGAGTTGTAATGTAGGCAGTAAAAAGGACATTTGGTGCTGCAATTGTTCTAAATGTTTGTTTGTATTTATATTGTTAAGCACTAAGATTGGTATTGAACAGTGTGCTGAACTATTTGGCGAAAACTTATTTAGGAAGAAAGGGCTTAAAAAAACCTTTGAAGAATTAATAGGCCGCTCCGAAACAAAACCATTTGAATGCATCGGCACCATAGATGAAGTAAATGCTGCCCTTTCAATTTTGTATAAACAAGAAGCCTTAAGCTTTGAAAAGTTATATTTATTAAAACATTACAAAAAGCAATTCTCGGATGCTTTTTTAAATGACAAATCAATCAATAAGATCAGCAATCATTTTGATCGAAAAAATAGAATTCCGAATTTCTTAAAAAAGCTGTTGAAGGATGCTCATGAAAAAGCAAATAAATGAATATTTTAAAGCTAAAAAAATAGGCATCCTTGGTTTTGGTAGAGAAGGGAAATCAAGCTTGGCTTTTTTGCAAACTTTAAAAGTAGACTTTAGTGTAAACATCTACGATGAAAGAGCGATTTCTAAACTAGGCTTGGATAAAACCATTAATGTTTTTGAAACAGTAAGCTTGTCAAAAGTCGATTTCTCTTCTTATGATGTTTTGTTAAAATCTCCAGGAATACCTTTTGCTAAAATCAAGAAAAAACATCATTCCAAAATAGAGAGTCAAACTTCTCTATTCTTAAAGTGGTTTGGCAATCAAAGCATTGGCATAACAGGAACAAAAGGAAAGAGTACTTGTACTAGTTTGACGCATCATTTATTACAAGAGTCTGGCTTTAATGTCTTGATGGGGGGTAATATAGGTACTCCATTGTTTAAGCTGATCCCTAAACTCAAGAAAAACAGTTTAGTTGTGGCGGAGCTGTCTTGTCATCAATTGTTTAAGATCAAAAGTTCTCCTCACATTGCTGTTTTGCTAAATTTATACGAGGAACATTTAGATTACTATAAAAATACAGAAGAATATTTTCGATCTAAATTAAACATCTATCAACACCAAGGCAAAGAAGATTATTTTATTTTTAATAAGGACGACAGCCGAATTTTAGATTACCTTAAGGAAGATGAAAGCGGACAGAAAAGTTCTTTTGCTTTAAAGTCAAAAAGTGCAGACTTTTTACTTAATTCAAAAAATGAGTTAAAGACGAAAAAGTTTAGAGGCAAGGAGAAAAAAATAGAATGCAGTTTATTGGGGCAGATCAATTTTTACAACATCCTTCCAGCATTAGCCATAGGCGAAATTGTTGGAGCCACCAAAACAAATTTGTTTAAGGCACTTAAGAGTTTTAAACCATTGGAACATCGCTTGGAATCAATAGGCACCTATAATGAGATAAAATTTGTCAATGATTCGATTTCTACCATTCCCGAAGCAAGCATCGCTGCAGTAAATGCATTGGAGGATGTGGATACTTTGATCTTGGGAGGCTATGATAGAGGAATAGACTATAGCTTATTAGAAACTTTTCTTCTGAAAAGTAAAATTTGCAACTTCGTTTTTTTTGATGAATCAGGAAAACGGATTTTTGAAAACTTAAAGGCAAAGAGAAAATCTTTTGAAAAGAAAAAGAAGCTTTTGCTTACCAATAATTTTAAAGCCTGTGTATCTTTTTGTTTGAAAAATACAGCAGCAGGTAAAACCTGTTTGCTTTCTCCAGCATCATCCAGTTATGGAATTTTTAAAAATTTTGAAGATCGAGGAAATCAGTTTAAAGCCTTAGTCATTAGTTTGAGTACTAAAATGTAAATGTATGATAGAAGAAATAGTATTAAAATACAATAAGCGCGGCATGGATAAAATCAATGCTCACATTCCAGCAGGATACTATGAAGCTGCCGCAAAAGAAATAATGAGCATAAATTCTGGAAGAAACATATTACTGTTTACAGGATTTTGGCTTGGCGGCCATGCGGAAACAGATGGTCCTGTAGGCACTTATTTTTTATCCATAGCTTTGCGCGAATTGGGTTTTTATCCAGTGATCGTTACCGACATGTACGCTAATCAATACTTCAATTATGGGGATGATAATTTTGAAACCTTAATCGTCCCAGTCAAAGGATTTTCAGAAGAGTTTATGTACGGGAAGGTCTTAGAAACTTATCAGGCAACAGCTTTAATAGCCATCGAAAGATGCGGCATGGATGAGTTTGGAATTTATAATAATAAAGCAGGAGAAAATATTGGGCACAATACGGCACCCCTTGATTGGTTTTTTTTAGAAGGCGAGGACTTGCTCACCATTGGGATAGGAGACGGTGGAAGCGAAATAGGAATGGGAAAACATGCCCATTTAATAAAAGAACATCTTGGCAATGATTGTCCATGTGCCATTTCAACAAAACATAATTTATTGGCGACTACTTCTAATTGGGGTGCCTATGGTTTGATAGCAGCCTTAGATAAAAACTTACTGCCGAGTATGGAACAAGTAAAAGCTTATTATAAACACATACTTTCCTTAGGTGCAAAAAATGGAAGTAACGGAGAAGCCGAATACGCAGTTGATGGCTTTGGAATAGAAATAACCGAAGAGATCATCAATGAATTAAAAGCTTAATTATATTAGGTATGTAATCCTAGTAAAAAGGATAAAAAAAATCCTTAAATTAATCATCTAAATATTTTCATATGAAATACCTCTTTATATCCATGCTCCTCACCATTGGCGGAAGCATAAAGGCTCAAGACGATGTAACCAAACTCATCGGAGCAATGCTTTCAGAAACACCAATAGAAGAAAATTTACAAGAACTTTGTGATGAAGTCGGTGGTCGAGTGACTGGTTCTAAATCCAATGAATTGGCTGTGGATTGGGCCTTAAATAAATTTACAGAAGCAGGAGTTAAAGCAAAGAAGGATCCTTTTAAAATGCCAGTACTTTGGCTTCCTGAATATACAAATGTAAAAGTGACAGGTGATAGTGAATTTAGACCTACAGCAGTTGCAAAGTATCAAAGTCCTCCAGGAAAATATGCCGGAGCATTAGTTTATGTGGGAAAAGGTACAGCAGAAGATTTTAAAAAAATAGGTTCAGACCTGAGCGGAAAATTCATACTGGTAGAATCAGATCTATGCTTGGACATTAATGGCTTGTTTGCAGAATATACCGTAGCGAGTAATGTTGAGTCTATTGCTAGAAAAGCTAATGCAGAAGGAATTGTTTTTATGGCTTCAAGGCCAAAGGGTTTATTGTACCGTTTCATAACTTCTATGGCGACCAAAGAAGACTTGCCTCAATTGGTAATGGTTAGAGAAGATGCTATGCGATGCATTCGTTTATTAGAAGATGGAAAAAAATTGAGCATAGACTTAGAAATCAATGCTGAAATAGGAGGTGAATTTACCAGTCACAATGTTATTGCAGAATTTAAAGGATCTGAAAAACCGGAAGAAGTTGTAGTAATTGGTGCCCACTTAGATTCATGGGCACTAGGTACAGGGGCTAATGATAATGGCTGCAATGTCAATATGATGATAGACATCGCCAGACAGATGAAAAAGCTTGGGATACAACCTAAACGTACCATTAGATTTGCTTTGTGGAATGGTGAAGAGCAAGGTTATTTTGGCTCTTGGGATTATACCATGGATCATCTTGATGAAATGGATAAACACATCATGGCATTATCGGTAGACATAGGGAGTGGTGCAATTACTGGATTTTTTACGAATGGCAGAGAAGAGATGATACCAGCGGTGGATAAAGTCTTAAGGCCTGTAGCAGCTTTGGGAGATTTTACTTCCCTTAATGTCCCAATTGTAGGAACCGACAATTTTGATTTTATGCTGCAAGGAGTAGGTAATTTAGTTGCTAACCATAAGCCAGCGAACTATGGAATAAATTATCATGCGAGTTCAGATACTTTTGATAAAGTTGATTTGAAGTCTTTGAAGATAAATTCTGCCATCATAGCTGCTTTAACCCTAGGTTTTGCAAATTTAGATGATGCAGACATCACTTGGAAAAGGCAAACGCGAGCAGAAATTCAAGCGATGTTTGAAACGCATAAAACAGAATTTTCGATGCGGATGTTTAATGTATGGGATCCATGGATAAATGGAGAAAGAGGTAGGAAATAAAAAAAAGCTTACTAAACGATTGAGTTTAGTAAGCTTTTTTATTTTATTGTTCAGGAACGTAATCTTTGTCAGAAGTGGTATTCGCTGCGTCAGCATTAGCAGCTGCATTAGCTGCTTGCTCGGCAGCTCTTTTTGCTCTTTCTGCTTTAGACAATTGGCTTTTTATATTTCTTTCAAGACGATCTAATTTACCTAAACCTTTTGTCAAAGCTTGATTAGCTTGACGCTTGTCAGTAACTTCAACCTTAGCCAAATATTTTTTCGCGTCCTTTATCACACTGTCTACATTATCTGCTCTTACATCAGCAACAATAATGTTTTTATTTGTTTCTGCCATTTCAAAAAGTTTTACACTGGTCTCGCGTAAATTTTCGATTTGTTTGTCTAGGTTATCAAGGCGATTGACAAAGGAAGGATTAGCTGCTTTATTAGCAATACCTAGTTTTTCAATTTTGAGCTCTGGATTTGTTTCCGAAGCTGCGCTTTGGAACAAGACTTTTGATTCTTCTAAGACTTTTGATAAGGCTACTTCGAAGTTAGGGTATTCGGTCATCAACCTAGTAAGTCTAGCTTCTGAATTCATCCATCTTTCTGTTTCTCCATCAACTGTTTTTTTGCAACTAATGGCAGAAAGGAGAAGGCCTGCGATTATTAATTGATACAATTTCATAATTTGATTTTTTAGAATTTTTTGACTGTTTTCATTAAAAACACTTAAAATTAAGATGTCTCTACGGCTTAAAAGCATAGAAAAAAGTGATTTTCTAAAGTTCACTGAATTCAGTGATGGTTTGGATTTATGGTCAATGGTCTATGGTCCATCGTTTTGGTTCTTTATTAAAGCGCTATTGTGCAAAATTGATCACGAGGCGTCCATAGGACTCATATTAAAGCCCTTATTTGAAATAAACTAGATGGACGAAAGACGAACGAGGAAAGACCAAATTTCTTACCTTTGCGCGATGGGAAAATTTACAGAACAGATCAAGCGTAGAAGAACATTTGGGATCATCAGTCACCCAGATGCCGGAAAAACGACCCTGACTGAGAAATTGCTATTATTTGGTGGTGCCATACAGGTCGCAGGAGCTGTGAAGTCGAATAAAATCAAGAAGACAGCCACTTCAGATTTTATGGAAATAGAGAAGCAAAGAGGGATTTCTGTTGCTACCTCTGTGATGGGCTTTGATTACAAAGGTTTAAAGATTAACATTCTGGATACGCCAGGTCACAAGGATTTTGCCGAAGATACTTATCGAACACTGACTGCAGTGGATAGCGCCATCGTCGTTATTGATGTGGCCAAAGGGGTAGAGGAGCAAACAGAAAAGTTGGTCAATGTTTGTAAAATGAGAAATACGCCTATCATTGTGTTCATCAATAAGCTGGATAGAGAAGGGAAAGATGGGGTAGATTTATTAGACGAAGTCGAATCGAAACTTGGGATTAATGTTTGTCCTTTGAGTTGGCCGATAGGCATGGGACAAAGATTTCAAGGCGTGTATAATATTTACGAAAAAAACCTTGTGCTTTTTCAAGCTCACGGTAAGCAGGATTCGGAAGAGAGTATAAAATTCAATGACCTTAATAATTCTGAACTAGAGGATTTTATAGGAGAGGCAGCGGCAAAAGAATTGAGGGAAGAAGTAGAAACAGTCACTTCAGTTTATCCTGAATTCGATAGAGAAGAATACATCAAAGGAAACTTGTCGCCAGTATTTTTTGGTTCGGCCATAAATAATTTTGGGGTTAGAGAATTGTTAGACTGCTTTGTAGAAATAGCGCCCTTTCCTTTGCCTAGAATAACGGAGGAAAGAATGGTGGACCCTGAAGAAGATAAGTTTGCAGGTTTTGTTTTTAAAATCCATGCTAACATCGATCCAAGACATAGAGATAGAATTGCCTTCTTGAGAGTGTGCAGTGGTAAGTTTCAAAGAAATACAAATTACTTGCATGTCCGTCAGAAAAAGAAAATGAAATTTTCAAACCCTACTTCGTTTATGGCGGCAAGAAAAGAAGTGGTGGAGGAAGCTTTTCCAGGAGATGTGGTTGGTCTGTACGATTCAGGGAATTTTAAAATTGGAGATTCGGTTACGGAAGGAGAGGTTTTGAATTTTAAAGGTATCCCAAGTTTTTCACCGGAGATTTTTAGGTATGTAGTGAATAAGGATCCAATGAAAACCAAACAACTCAATAAAGGCTTAAGTCAATTGATGGATGAAGGAGTGGCGCAATTGTTTACGGTACAGAGTACTAATAGAAAAATAATCGGCGTGGTTGGAGCACTTCAATTTGATGTAATCAAATACAGGTTGCAACACGAATATAGTGCTTCCGTAGATTATGAATCAGTAAACCTACATAAAGCCTGCTGGGTAAAAAGTGAAGATGAAGATGCGATGAAAGAGTTTTTATTGAAACGTAAGCGTGATCTTGCAAAAGATACAAATGACAATTATGTATTTTTGGCAGAATCATCCTGGGCTTTAAAATTGGC
Source organism: uncultured Saprospiraceae bacterium (assembly GCA_937941095.1). Taxonomy (GTDB): domain Bacteria; phylum Bacteroidota; class Bacteroidia; order Chitinophagales; family Saprospiraceae; genus JALZVN01. The sequence continues at coordinate 12,416 of CALDYJ010000118.1, forward strand.
TCAAGAAAATCATCCTGAGGTGGAGTTTTTATTTACTTCGGATGTTTGATAAGTGGTCGTTCGTTGTTCATCTATGGTCCTTAGAAAGATGGAACTTACTAGGAGGGACAGAAGACGAAAGACCAACGAAAAAAGTATTAAAATAATAACAAAGTCCTCGATAGATAAAGACGAGCGACTATAGACTAAAAGAAATATGTCTCAACAAAGTGAATCGTTTAAAAAATTAGTTTCTCATTGCAAAGAATATGGTTTTATCTACCAATCATCAGAAGTGTATGATGGACTTGCAGCTGTTTATGATTATGGTCCTAATGGTGTAGAGTTAAAAAACAACATCAAATCATATTGGTGGACAGCAATGACTCAGATGCATGAGAACATTGTGGGAATTGATTCTGCCATTTTCATGCATCCAAAAGTTTGGAAAGCATCAGGTCACGTGGACGCTTTTAATGATCCAATGGTAGACAATAAGCAATCCAATAAACGATATCGTGCAGATCAATTAATAGAAGGCTACTGCGAAAAAATAGAAGCAAAGAGTAAGAAGGATGTAGCAAAAGCCAAAAAGAAATTTGGGGATGATTTTGATGAAGAGCAATTTAGAACCACGAATCAAAGAATCATAGATAGAACGGCTAAACAAGCGGATATCCTTGGTAGAATGAATAATCATCTCCGAGATCAAGACATGGAAGCGCTAAAAGCTTTGATTGAAGAGTTAGAAATAGCGGATCCAGAATCAGGATCAAAAGAATGGACAGATGTTCGTCAGTTTAATTTAATGTTTTCTACACAGTTAGGTAACATCGCTGGAGGGGAGTCAAAATTATACTTAAGGCCAGAGACTGCTCAAGGTATTTTTGTGAATTTCTTGAACGTGCAAAAAACCTCAAGACAGAAAATACCTTTTGGAATAGCACAAATTGGTAAAGCATTTAGAAATGAAATTGTTGCTAGACAATTTATTTTTAGAATGCGTGAGTTTGAACAAATGGAGATGCAATTCTTTATCAAACCCGGCACCCAAAAAGAATGGTTTGACTATTGGAAAAAAGCAAGGTTAGATTGGCATAAAGGTTTAGGTACGGATGCTTCGAAATTGAGGTATCATGATCACGATAACTTAGCACATTATGCAGACGCAGCTGTAGACATTGAATTTGAATTCCCATTTGGGTTTAGAGAATTAGAAGGGATACATTCGAGAACAGATTTTGATTTGAAAGCGCATCAAGAATTATCAGGAAGAAAGATTCAATATTTTGATCCAGAAATCAATGACAGCTATGTGCCATATGTATTAGAAACATCTATCGGTTTGGATCGAATGTTTTTAGCCATAGTCAGCAATGCTTTGCAAGAAGAAACAGTTCCAGATGCAGAAGGTAAGAATTCTACTCGGATCGTAATGAAGTTACCTGCTCCATTAGCACCAGTAAAATGCGCCATTTTGCCTTTGTTAAAAAATAAAGAAGAGTTAACTAGTAAAGCAAGAGAAGTATTTGATAAATTAAAATTGCACTTTAATTGTCAGTACGATGAGAAGGATGCGATAGGTAGAAGGTACAGAAGACAAGATGCGGTCGGAACGCCATATTGTGTGACGATAGACTTTGACAGTTTAGAAGATAATACAGTAACCATTAGAGATAGAGATACTTTGAAGCAAGATAGGGTATCCATTGATGAAGTTGCGGCTATTGTAAATGATAAAGTTGCAATGAAAAGCTTGTTTAGCATTAAAGAAACTATATCTTAGTAAGGTATAATTAAGCATAAAAAGACCATAGCGCTTGATTGCGCTATGGTCTTTGTCATAAAAGTCAAGTATGAAAAATTTTTCGCTAATAATTTTCTTTTTGTTAATGGGGTTTCAATTCTCTTTTGCACAAGTAACAGATCTAAGTTTCGAATTTCAAGCTTATCCAACAGGATTGATTCCTGGTTTAAGAATCGAAAAAAGTTTTGGAACAAAAAATACCTTACATCTCCGATTAGGCTATCAATTTATAGACCATAGAGATCTTGGAGTACATCAAAATGAGGAAGGAAGTGGTTATGGATTTACTCTTGGATACAACAGGTTTTTAAAAGAAGATTTTACGGGATGGCATTTTGGGATTAGAAGTGATCTTTGGTTTAATACCATAGACTGGGAATCAAGTATTGGGACTGCAGCTGTTCCTTTTGGAACATCTGAAATTACGGTAGTCCAGCCTACTGCTCAGCTAGGCTATTTGTTTAAGGTAAAGGAATCTTGGTTTTTTACACCAACGATTTCTTTAGGTTTTGAAGTTAATGTAAAAACGGATGGTGAGCCGACAGGGGAGGGAGCAATATTGCTTTTAGGTGTAAACGCTGGGAAGCGATTTTTGAGGAATAGAAAAAAAATAGTCAGTCCTCATTATGAAGGTAACTAAAAAAACAAAAGCCCTTCCGCAAAATTTGCGGAAGGGCTTTTGTTTTTTAGTCTTTCTTGATAAATTTTCTGAGCTCGTTCAGCTCAGAAAATTTTAGAAAGTACATCGCATTAGGAAATGACTCCACATCGATGGTAAATTCATTCATGCCTTTTTCAAGACTTAAATTACGTTCCAGTAGGAGTGCTCCTCTGGCATCGTAAATGCTTAATGTTTCTTCATTATTTTCTGGAGAAAGTACTTCGAGATTTAAATGATCCAAAACAGGGTTTGGATAAATTTCAATTTCGAGGTCTTCGATCAAGTCAGGATCATAGGCAAGTCTTGGTAGAATAATGCCTCCATCGTTTATCGTAAATCCACCTCCGTAACCACCACAGTCAAATTCGACGATGTGTCTTCTTTCAACCCATCTGCTATCAAAACTCCATCCACCACTCCAGAAATTCATGTGTGCAAAATCATTTTCTTCATTGTTTGGAGAACAAAAGAAGCAATTATCATAATCTACGATATTAGTATAGTCTACTTCTTCACCACTGGTCCAAGTTAAATTCCCTTCAAGATCATTATCTGATAAACCAATAAACGCATATTCGTTTATTAGATTTTCTATAAAGCTATTTTCTTCGGCACTGTTAATGCTTACTAAATACCCTCCATTATTTGTAGCTAATTCTTCAGCCTTTTGCCAAACAGTAATTATGTCTGAAATAAAATATTTATGCCCTTCAAATTCTCCTAAAAATGAATAGCCGTTTAATTCTTCTGGGCATGAAACTTCCGCAGGACAGTTAGGAACATCTACAATGACCGTTGTATTGCAAGGGCCGCTTGCGTCGGAGACATTAAATTTTAATCCAAACTGAGTATCATAGGTTGAGAAGGGGCCGAGCTCTGTAGCTTCATTGTAATCGCCAACATATTCTTCACCGTAGATTATTGCTTTCCATTCAGAAACTTCTCCAGAACCGGAGACCGTCATATTAAAATATAAATTGTCTTCATCACATTCTACTTTATTGACATTGGCACTAAGCCCACAGGAAGAATAGCGGTCGCAGTTTACCTCCATAATAAACTTTCGTTCTGCAAAAGAAACACTTAAATTCCAAAGCCCATCCCAGAAATTGATGTAGGTATAATCTCTACTGTTTGTATTGAAGGCAGATAAACCGCTGTAGGTGACAGGATCAGCATTTGCCCATTTGAAGGTTCCTTCTTCTTGAGAATCACTGTAACCAATGTAAGCAAGTTCATTAATGTTGTTGAAAATGAAATTATTTTCTTCCACAGAATTTATACTTGCTAGCTGTCCACCATTTGCAATAGCAATCTCATTGGCATCTTCCCAAGTTTCAATAGTATTAGAAATAAAATATTTATCTCCTTCAAAATTTCCAATGTATTGAAAGCCTTCGAAGCTGTCTGGACAATCTACAGAAACTTCTTCAATGATGACATTGAAAGAACAAGTCGCTGTATTATCACAGCCATCTCGAGCTGTATAAGAAACATTTGTCGTCCCCACTTCAAATAAACCTCCATTGCCAGGAGCATCGCCATTTTGGACAAGGACAACAACTCCATCAGAACAAGTAGTACTGAAATCTATAGCCGGCCAAAAAACGGGAATGGCTCCTCCACTGGATTTAAGGTAGATGTCTTCAGGGCATGAAATGCTTGCCGTATTGTTTTCATCTTGAACAATAACGCTAAAAGAACATGAAGCCTTCTCTCCACAACCATCTGTAAATTCATAACTTATTTGGGTCGTACCAATTTCAAATTCACTTCCACTAGGAGGCCCTTCGGTTTGAACTAATTGAAATCCAAATAGTATGCAATTTGTATCAAAAATTGGATCATCCCAAGTAGCTACAACAGCTTCACCATTTGAATTTAAGATGACATCATCTGGACAAGTTAAAGTTACTTCAGGAATCAATTCTACAATAATGTCAAAACGGCAAGTATCTTCATTACCACAATTATCGAAAGCAATATGTGTTATCGTTGTTGTTGTCCCTGCATCAAATGCTGAACCGCTTGATGGACTGTCAAGTAAGTATAAATTAAATCCACCTTGAGTACAAGTTGCGATTCCAAAATTTACCGAGTAGCTTACGTTGACAGGATCTCCTGTAGAAGTCACTACAATATCCTCAGGACAATCTATTGTTAATTCTGATTCCTGCTCCTCTACAATTACATTAAAGGAACAAGTTTCTATGTTGTCGCATTCATTGCTGACTTCATAAGTAATGACTGTCGTCCCTATTGGAAAGGTACTTCCACTAGGAAGACCAGCTACTTGATTGATGTTGATCAGACCATCGTCTTCACAGTTCGTTTCGTATGTTGGTTCATTCCAAGACGCAATTGCAGGCTGCCCAGAAGAAATTACAGTTATGTCATCCGGACAGGTAATGTTTAGAACGGGTTCTTGTTCGACTAGTACATTGAAAGTACAAGATGCTGAAGAATTACAAGAAGTGCTTGCTGAATAAGTAATGGTCGTTAGGCCAACTGGAAATACACTTCCAGACGGAGGACCTTCCGTTTGTTGGATGACAATATTCTGATCATAACACTCCGTTTCAAAAGTAGGATCGGCCCAACTTACATTTGTATTGTTTCCTTCTGTGTATGCGATGACATCAGGAATACAAATAAGTTCCAAAGGAGCAAAGAGTTCTATTTCAAAATTAACTGTGCATCTTACTGCTTCAGTACCACAATTATCTGTTGCTTCAAATACAACCTGTGTTGTTCCAATGTCAAAGAAGTCACCACTCGCCGGTCCTGCTATAACTTGAACTTCAGCACCATCTTCGCAATCGGACGTCAATGCTGGTTCATCGTAATTAACAATGGTGCTCAGCGTTGGAATAACAAGACTAACATCGTCAGGACAATCAAAGACTAATGTTGCTGTAGAATTTGTAACATCGTTAGACCACCATTTTATTCCTGAACCATTAGATGCGCCAATAAGATCTAAAGAACCATTGCCATCCAAATCTGCGCTGACTAAGGCTCTTCCATTAAAGAAGTTTTTATCAAATGGCTCAGGAGCGAATCCTTGTGCTCCGTCATTTTTCCACAAGGTCAGTCCATTATCTATTACATCGTAGGCCGCAGAGATGATGTCAATGTCACCATCTCCATCATAATCTCCACAAGTGATTGCATCAAAGCTACCATCCGCACTTAAAGGATTGGATGTAAAGTTATTCGTTCCATCATTTATCCAGAGAAGCAATTGACCTGTGTCGTTTACGTCTCTTGGAAAGGAGGAAGTTATAATGTCATAATCACCATCTCTGTCTATGTCTTCAACTTTTAAATTGTCTACTAACCCTAAAGTTGTTCCAATGACTGAAACTTCAAAATCTACACCATCATTGTTTCGATATAGTAAAAGTTCGTTATCATACGCATCTGCAATAATAATGTCTTCTAAGCCATTATCATACATGTCTTGAACGGCCATACTTCTGGCTTCGATGATGATTTCAATATTTCTGTCCCTTATAAATCCTCCGTTCTGGTCATTTAATAAAAGAACAACTTTATCTAATTCTATATCAGACATAATCAAATCTGGATAACCATCTTTATTGAAATCAAGTAGCTCTACGCATTTCGAATCCTCAATAGATCCATCAAAGGATAAGAAAGTTGATGAAAATGACATGCTTCCATTATTAGTCCATAGTCTACCACCTCGAGAAGCTTGATCTTGTAAAGTTACTAAGTCCAGATCTCCATCTTGATCAAAATCAGCATAGACAATATCCTTTGTTCTGATCGACCTTTCCGTAATAAATCTTCTTGAAAAATTTTGGTTCCCATCATTTTCTAGCCAATACAAATCTTCTTCTGTTAGGTGAGTAAGCACTAGATCTAAGTCTCCATCTAAGTCAAGGTCTACAGCTTTCAATTCCTCAGGCCAATAAAAATAAGAATCCAATAAATAGTCTTCTGAAAAATTTTGATTCCCATCGTTGTAAAGAATTCTTACAAAATTTGGTTCATACAACCTACCTGGAAATGAATGTATGATGTCAAGATCACCATCCTCATCGACATCCATAAAACTGGTGTAAGAGTCAGTACTTAAAGATGAAAGTAATTGTTGTGTTTCGTAGTATTCATTATTAATATTTTCTTGCCAAAGGAATCCTGTGGGGCTCATTCGATCAAGATCACCATCACCATCCCAATCATAATTGCCTGGTGCTAAAACGCTTGATTCAACACTTGTAAAGTTGCCATCTCCCTCATAGCTAAACCAGATTCTTTCAGATGAACCAAAACTACCAAAGTCTAAATCTCCGTCTTCATCAGCATCGTAAATTTCTATGGCACTAATTGCTCTATGCTCTGCAACTGGTACTACGTATTCTATAAATCCATTATCACCATCATTTTCATAAAAGTAAACTAAGTCTTCTTCACTTTCTGAATTATAATATCTGATTATTAAATCCTCAAATCCATCACCACTAATGTCACCATGATTTGTCGCACATTCAATTTGGTTCATCTCATCGTGATTTTCAGCATCAATGATCATTTCGGAAAATTCGTTTTGACCATCATTGTAAAAAGCCATCATCTTCACACCAAGATTGAAGTCATCAATCAAAGTATAAATGTCAAGCAAGCCATCATTGTTTAAATCTAAAATAAAAAACTCTTTCGATGAACTTCCGATTTCTTCATATATTTTATATTCCTCAAAAGTGCCATCTCCGTTATTGGACAAGAAGTAGTATTCTGTTCGTTCATCTTCTTGGTAACCAATGTGACTCACATAAATAATATCTGGATCTCCATCACTATCTACATCTTCTACTTTCGAATCATGAACATGGGCGGCTCTTACAGCATGTTTTTCATATTCGCCATCGCCCAAGTTTTTAAACCATGCTACGTGACTTACCCCACCATTACTGGATATGTCTTCAAGTTCTCCATTTCCGCTTGCACCAACATATATGTCATATAAGCCATCTCCATCGAAATCTGCTTTGACCGCGCTACTAGGTGCATTCATACTTCCCATCTGTATGAGATTACAAGAGAAATCTTCTTCATTATTTGTAGATCCTCCGTTATTATCATCTTTCTCATACCATTTGATACCTGAACCATTAGAAGCAGCAAGAAGATCCAAAGAACCATCACCGTCTAAATCAGTACTTACTAAACTCAATCCATTTATAAAATTTTCGTCAATGATCTCCGAGGAGAAATTATAATTGCCTTCATTTTTCCACAATCGAAGTGCATTGTTTTGGGTATTGTTATCACTAGAAATTAAATCGACAACACCATCTCCATCGTAATCTCCTGTACTTATCGCGCCGAAACCAGGATCTTTTATACCTAGTTCAAATCTTGTAAAATTGTCTTGGGATTCATTGACCCAAAGTTCTAAGAATCCTGCTTTTCCAGGAGAGACCGAACTTGTAAAAACATCTAAATCTCCATCCATATCAACATCAACGATTTCAATGTCTTCTATTCTGTCTAAGAATTCTCCAATCGTAGCAGCGAAAGAAAAGCCTTGCCCTTCGTTATTTCTATAGTAAACTAATTCATCATTAGATTCATCTGCTAATATTAAATCTTCGAAGCCATTATTGTTTAAGTCAACTAATTCAAAAGTAAATACCCTAACATCAGATATTAGCGAAGTTTTAGTTAAAAAAGAACCTTGTTGATCATTCGTGTAGAGCAATAACTCTCTGTCATCTCTATCAGCAACGATAATATCAGGATAAGAATCTTTATTCATATCAATCACTCTTACAGCAGTTGATTGCGTAGAAGTTTCAATTTCTTGAACACTGAAATTTTGATTGCCATCATTTTGCCACCAGCTTACCATCTCATCTCCGTTTGATACGGTGACTATATCTATATCTCCATCAAGGTCAAAATCAGCAAAATCAAAATCCTGTGGTTCGATAATACCGTCTGAAATGAGAATTTTAGTAAAGTTTTGATTTCCATCATTTTGATACCAAAAAAGTTCATCTTCGTATAAACTAATGGCAAGTATATCTAGATCCCCGTCTAAATCAAGATCCAAATCTTGAACTTTTTCTGGCCAATATAAATTTCCATCTAAGTCTTGATCAAATTTCGTAAAATTTAAATTTCCATCATTTTCATAAATAGATACGCTAATGTCATTATTGGCATCTTGAAATCCAGAAACTATAAGGTCAAAATCACCATCATTATCAATATCTAATGGGCTTGCATAAACCGATCCTACATCTTCAAGAAAGGTTTTTCTTTCAAATTCATTGTTGCCTAAATTTTCTTGCCAAACATTTCGGAATGAAGCTTCATCAATATCGCCGTCACCATCCAAGTCTAATCGATTTTCATAACGTGTTACTGATTCATATACTCTAGTAAAGATTCCAGTCCCATCATTTTGATACCAAAACACGCCACCATTATCCGTTAAGCTTAATACATCTAGATCTCCATCATCATCGACATCAGCTGCTCTAATGCTATTCATGTTTGACAAATTGTTCGATATTAATCTCGTTTTTGTAAATCCTGATTCCCCATCATAGATATAAGAATAAGCTGCTAGATCTTCAAAATCAGTATCCCAATCTCTTACTACTACATCTATAAAGCCATCCCCATTAAAATCCCCTAAGGCAGATTCTACAAAAATTATCCCCGTGTCAACATGGTCTTCTGATCCTACGAATACTCTTTCAAAGGAACTTTCTCCTTGATTGAGGTATAAGAAAAGAACATAGCCTCTATCTCTAAAAAATTCATTCTCGGGATCTCCTTGATATTCTATTTCATCAAGTTCAACATAGAAATCCATTAAGCCATCGTTATTAAAATCTGCTGTATATAAACCTAGTAATCGATTATCTCTTCTACTAATAAATTTGCTTGAGGTAAAATTTCCTTGACCGTCATTTATTAAAAGACCGACATCGGCTCTTTGATTAACACGTTCACTCATAAAACCTCTATGAAAAAGATTTCCTGCTCCATACAAGATGTCTGCATCTCCATCGTTATCAAAATCATGAACAAAAGAATGTTGTACGTTTCGCAAGTAAATTGACATTTTTTTATAGGTCTTGTTCCCTAAATTTTTATACCATGCTATGTGATTTGAACCTTCCTCGTCGGCATAATATCCATCCCCTCGGGAAGTGCCTACAAATATATCTAGCAGGCCATCTCCATCGAAATCAGCAACATCTGCTATCTGGGGATAATTTAAACTTCCTTGTTCTATGGTATGGCACTCAAAAGATTCTTGAAGATTACTTTGAGCAAAATTCAATATTGATTGTAATAGAAAAAATACTGTAATGCAATAAATTTTGTTGATTTGATTTTTCATGTGAATTATTTTTAAACATACAATTAAAGGCTGTTGTATACATACAACAGAAATTGTTTCTTTGAATAGCGGAATGGGATATAAGCTCAATGCTTTTGCTACATACAGTTGTACGCCTGTACAAATATCTATGTTGCAAAAGGACCTTTCGCTTAAGTGTTAAGGAATAGAAATAAAAAAGGCCATTTAGAATTTTTTCTAAATGACTTTCTTTATTTAATCTTTCTTTATAAATTTTCGATGCTCATTTAGTTGTGAAAACTTCATCACATACATAGCATTTGGATAATCATCCATAGCTATTTGTATTTTATTGTTCCCAACTTTCAAGGATACTTTTTGCTGAAAAATCAAAGCACCTCTAGCATCATAAATAAATATATTTTCTTCTAGTTCCTCGACTGCGTTAATTTCAATGCTCAAACTTTCAATCACCGGGTTGGGGTAGATGTTTATTTCTGAGTCAATTAAACTTTTTGGATCATAGGCTAATCGAGGTAATATTCCTGGATCTGTATTTGAACTACATTCAAATTCGATGATGTGTCTTCTTTCTGTAAAGGGACCATCAAAACTCCAAGCACCATCCCAAAAATTCATATGAGCATAATCTCTATCTTCTGAATTCGATGCACAAAAGAAACAGTCGGCATAATTAGAATAAGATAAAGCATCGCCATTGGCCCATAATAAATTTCCTTCTTCATTTTGATCACTTAAACCAATAAAGACTATTTCGAAAATATTGTTTTCTAGAAAACTATTTTCTTCTTGATCGTTTATAGTAACGAGATTTGCTCCTTGAGCATCTGCCATATCATTGGCTGCTGTCCAAGTTGTGAGAATGTCAGAGATAAAGTATTTGTGTCCATTAAATTCTCCTAGTAAAGAATATCCGGCTAATTCTTCTGGACAGTTTATAACTGTGCTCGGACAATCAGGTAAAAAGTATTCTACCAAAGTGCTACAATCTGCTAAGCCATCCTCTACAAAGAAACTTAATCCTTCTCCAATTTCAAGTATTGGAAATGGACCTAGGCTAGTAGTTACTCCATACTCTCCAGTAAATTCTTCACCATTAATGAAGGCTACCCATTCTGTGCTTTCGCCAAATGCTTCTACAGTCATTTCAAAAGATACATTTGTGTCATCGCATTCTAAAGAATTAATATTTGCCGAAAGGCTACAGGAAGTATAATCAGCACAGTTAATTTCTACAATGAATTTTCTCTCTGTAAAACGGCCACTTAAATTCCAGGAACCATCCCAGAAATTCATGTAGGTATAATCTGCATAGTTACTGTTAAACGCCATGAGATTTTCGTAAGAAGCTGCTTCTCCATTTGACCATTTAAAACTTCCTTCAAGGTCTGCATCATGATATCCAATAAAAGCTAATTCATTTATTTGATTTGCTAAAAAATCATTTTCTGCCGCTGAACCTATGCTTACTAAATAGCCACCTTTTTCTAGTGCGATCATTTCTGCATCCCGCCAATTTTCAATCGAATTCGATAGGTAATAGTTATGACCATTCAATGTACCAAGGGATTGAAAGCCATCTATGTTTTCAGGACAAGATTCCGTCGGACCTAAGTCATCTTCTTCTACAACCACATTAAATGAACAAGTCTCTATGTTTTCGCATTCATCGCTTACTTCATAAGTAATGGTTGTCATTCCAATAGGAAAACTACTTCCAGAAACTGGACCTTGTACTTGTGCAATGTTAATCAAGAGATCATCATCACAGGTGGTTTGGAAGGTCGGATCTCCCCAAGTGGCAATTGCTGTATTGCCTACCGCTATTAAGAAGATGTCATCTGGGCAGGTTATGCTTAAAGAACTGTTCTCTTCTTCTACTACTACATCGAAGGAACAAGTTGTTTCGTCACCACATTGGTTGCTGACACGATAAGTAATTGTCGTGGTACCAACTGAAAATTCGCTTCCGCTTACAGGGCCTGCAATTTGTTCAATCTCAACTTCCTGTGTATAACATTCAGTTTCGAAAAGTGGTTCTTCCCAATTAGCAACAACTGGAGTACCAAAACTAAGTAAGAAAATATCTTCAGGACAAGTAATTTCTATTGGTGCAAATAATTGAATTGTAATGGCAGTGGTGCATCGATCAGCAGCAGAACCACAAGCATCAGTTGCTTCATATATGACAAAATTAGTTCCTATTTCAAATTCGCTTCCGCTTTCGCCTCCATCGATTAAAGTTAAGGTGCTGCCATCTAAACAATCAGAGGAGACAATCGGGGGAGCATATTCAACTGCAATACTCAGTGCTGCTGAATTTACGGTAATGTCCGCAGGACAATCAATGGTTAATGAAGCCGAAGGACCATCACCATTTTGCCACCATTTGATTCCAGAACCATTTGATGCACCAAGAATATCTAGACTGCCGTTTCCATCGACATCAGTGGTAATCAAAGCTCGACCATTAAAAAATGAATTATCAAATACGATGTTTGTGAAACTGTTATTTCCATCATTTTGCCATAATGTCAATCCGTTTTCGAATGTATTGTATGCTGAACTAATGATGTCAACATCTCCATCAGAATCATAATCCCCACAAGTGACAGATTCAAAAGAACCAATGGCACTTATGTTTATATTGCTGAAATTTTCTGTCCCATCATTTATCCAAAGGTCTAAGCGACCATCTTCGTCAGCAAAGAATGATGCCGAAATGATGTCAAAATCCATGTCTCCATCGAAGTCGACCACTTTTAAACTTTCTACTACATCTGGAATAGGTCCTATTTCAAAAGGAGTAAAGCCGGACCCTTCATTATTTCTGAAATAAATTAATTGCTCGCTATAGGCATCTGCCGCAATTAGGTCTTCAAAACCATTATTATTCATATCAATTAAAACCATGCTTCTTGCTTGGACATCATCGATTAATGGAATGCGATCAAATGAGCCTTGTTGATCATTGACAAATATAGATATTGTTCGTGCATTCAGACTAGAAACTATGAAGTCTGGATAGGCATCTTTATTATAATCAAATACAAGAATATTCTTTGGTTCTGAAATGAAGTTGTCCTCAATTTCTTGAAAAGTGAAATTTTGATTTCCATCGTTTAACCAGGCATTCACGTTATCATTTCCATCACGATTAATGGCAAGTATATCAAGATCTCCATCTAGGTCTATATCAGCAAAGTTGACATCTAATATGCCTTCAATTCCTTCTGCAACTAGTATTTCTGTAAAATTTTGACTTCCATCGTTTTCAAACCAGAGTAAACGATTGCCAGTAAAATCTGCAACGATTAAATCTTGATCTCCGTCTTGATCCAGGTCTGCATTTTGCATGGCTTCAGGCCAATATAAATTTCCATCGAGTTGCTCTCGTCTATCAAAATTTTGACTTCCATCATTATACCAGATATAAACATTATCTTCTTGATCATCTCTTTTCTCGTAAGAGGAAACAATGTCAAAGTCTCCATCATTATCTACATCTACATAACTTTTAGTTGTATAAAAATTTAGATCAGCATTTATATCTACACTGGCATATTGATTGTTGCCAATATTTTCTTGATACCAAACTCTTCGAGGATGCACTCTATCAAGATCACCATCTCCATCAAAATCTATTTCAATAGGAAAAAAACGAGCATCTTCTTCAAAATCAGTAAATTTCACAAAACTTTCAGGATTAAAATTGAACCAGACATTAGTTTCATAATCAAGAAATCTTCCAATTTCAGCCATCCCATCTTGGTCAATGTCTACAATGGATATATCTCCAAAGGATTGATAATTTAATTCAGGGAATTGAAATTCTTCAAAATCATTTACTCCATCATTGATGAATAAATATATTTCATGTTCTTCTGAAAATCCAGGAAAGAAAAAATGAACCACTACATCATCCAAGCCATCTCCGTCTACATCTCCATGATTACTTGTTACTAAAACTTCATCATCGTCATTGTCATCTTCAGAGGCTATAGTTCTTCTAAAAAATTCTCCATTACCTCTATTATAAAAAGCCCTAACAGAAGCCCCTCTTTCATCCAATTCATACTCATCATCACCTTCTTCTTCCCAATCAAAATCATCTGATTCGGTATAAAAATCAATCAAGCCGTCATTATTTAAATCAACTACTCGCATTTCTGTAATAGCACTTTCGCGATCATAATAAATTGATTCCTCTATGAATTCTCCATTGCCAATGTTTTCTAAAAATATGTATTCAGTAAACATGTTTTGTCTTGACCCTGTGGTTCTTGCATAAACAATATCAGGATCTCCATCATTGTCAAAATCTCTTGCAGCAGATTCGGCTACATGCGGAGCATATATAGGATGCTTTTGATAATTTCCATTCCCTAGATTTTTGTACCATGCAATATGGGTTGTACCTTCCGCACTTGCTATGAATCCATTTCCTCCTGATGTCCCAACATAAATGTCCATTAAGCCATCACCATCAAAATCTCCAACATCTGCATTCGCTGGGAAGTTGAGCCCTCCAAAAGCAATCTGATTGCAGTCAAATATTCCATTTGAAGAATAATCTATTATTTCTTTATGTTCCCAAAGAGTAAGTATGGTATCTTCATCAATTCCGTATTGGACTAAATCCATATCACCATCACCATCTAGATCTAAAAAGTCAACATCATTATCTATCAATCTTTCATCTATCAATCGTTCTACAAAACTAAAGTCTCCAAGATTTTCTTCCCAGTATTCCTCGTTTTCAAAACCATCTAAATCACCATCGCCATCAATATCTATTTTAGGAGCTCTTGGCCATGAGGTTGCATCAGAATTAATTACTCTAGTAAAGTTTCCTTGACCATCGTTTTTCGTATAAAAAGGACCAATACTAGGATCTATAAAGCTGTACACATCCAAATGACCATCACCATCTACGTCAATTAAATTAAGCCACTGGCCTTTAAATGTGTCATCGGAATTAAACCCTCGTCCTTCCCACTCATTACCACCTGAGTTTTCAAGCCAATAAAAAATTTCTTCAACATACCGTTGAAACGCAATATCTATTAAACCATCACCATTAATATCTCCAGCACTTAAGCCAAAACCTGTATAATAAAACTCATCATTAAAGTTTCTATTATAACTTTCTAAAACTACTCTTTCAAAACTATGATCAAAATTTTGAAGATAGATGTAAGAGACAAAACCCCTTCTTCTAGTACCTGAATTTTCAAACCTGCAAGAAATAGAGACATCAACCAAACCATCATTATTAAAATCTTCAACAATTAGTTGATCTTCGTTTTCTAAACTACCTCTATCGTAAAATGTAAAATCTCTGGAGTCTAGATATACTCGTTTTTGGAAATTTCCAATTCCATCATTTTCAAACCAGCCACCTTCCACATAGGATAATTCAGTTGTTAATGTTGCTGAATTGTATAATAGATCAATGTCTCCATCTTGATCCACATCATAAGGTTCAAGATCTCTTATGTTGACATTGGTTTCAATTTCAATTTTTTCATAGGAACCATTACCTAAGTTTTTATACCAAATGCCGCCTTTTATTCCTGATTCATTGCTAAAGATTATATCTAATAGTCCATCACCATCAAGGTCAGCTGTTTTAGCGTCATACAGATCCATGCTAGCATCTGTATCAATGACATTAAGTTCATAATTTATCTGAGCTAAGAATTGAGATTGGAATAGCAATAAGATCAGTGTTGCTAAAAGACTTTTCACCATGTTGAAGTATTTCATAAAATATTTTTTGATTTTAAAGAATAGGGTAACAGGAGTTGCTTTGGCAACAGGATTCTGTGTTTCTTTGAAATAATAGCTTGGGATAAACTTATGCTTAACAAAAGGGTATAGTAGCCCTTCTAATCCAATACGATTGTATTAATTTATTTGTTTCAAGGAATAACTTTGAAGAATATTGATTTCAGCTAGAAGGCACTAAAGAGGGGCATTAAAGAATGTTAAATTCTTGAAGTAATCAATAAATCAAGATTTGTACTTTTTACACCAAATCTTCTTCCTAAGTATTGGTTGGTTAAGCAGCCCTTATAAACATAAACGCCATGCCTCAGACCTTGGTGATTGTACAAAAGATTTTCAATACTTCCTGTGTTTCCAGCTTTGAGAATAATCGGAGTAAGAATATTACTGACAGCTATTGAAGCGGTACGAGGTACCTTTGAAGCAATGTTAGGTACGCAATAGTGTATAATTTCATGTTTTAAAAAGGTGGGCTTGTCGTGAGTGGTCATTTCAGAAGTTTCAAAACATCCACCTTGATCAATGCTTACATCAATGATAACAGATCCTGCTTTCATTTTTGAGATCGTATCTTCCCTGACTAACATAGGAGTTCTTCCTGTTTCAGAATGAATGGCGCCGATGACAACATCTGCATTGATAACCTCTTTCTCCAGCTGCATTGGATTTAGCGTTGAAGTATTGAGTCTTTGACCAAGCAAGTTCTGGATACGCATTAACTTATAGACATTGTTGTCAAAAATCCTTACTTCAGCTCCTAGACCTAATGCTGCTCGAGAAGCAAACTCTGCAACGACTCCTGATCCTAAGATTACTATTTTTGCAGGAGGAACTCCAGATACACCACCTAATAAAACGCCTTTTCCTCCCGTTGACTTTGCTAGTAATTCTGCAGCTGTGGTTATAGATGTAACACCAGCCATTTCACTCATTATTCTAACGACAGGGTAGGTGCCTGCTTCATCTTGTATATATTCCATTGCTAAGGCAATGACTCTTTTTTCTTTTAGTTTGTTGATGTAATCAACAGTAATGGTGGGTAACTGGATGGGGGATATGATAATCTGTCCAGGTCTGCATAAATCGATTTCATCTATAGTTGGAGGTGCAACTTTGAGGATGACATCAGATTTGTAAACTTGTTCTTTACTATAAGCTATGTCTGCACCTACTTCTGAAAATCTATGATCTGGATAGGCTGATTTCTCACCAGCTCCTGTTTCGACCACAACACGATGTCCATGGGCAATAAGTGATGCCACTGATGCTGGGACTAAAGGAATTCTATTTTCCTGTAAAGTATCTTCTTTAGGAATGCCAATATACATTTGAGTAGGACGTTGCTGAACCTGCAAAACTTCGGCTTGGGTTTCAACGGCTCCTTGTGTAAATTCTTTAGGAATTGCTATTCGTCGCTTATCCTTTTCTCCCATTTTCTTATTGCTTAATATCCATTTTACGCGAAAATCCGTTCATTTGTTTATACTTCGATAAAATACTTACTGATAAGGTACAAAAAGTATTCTAAATGCGAGGATTATGCTTTAGTAGTGATTATTTCCATTCCTCTGCTTAGGTCATGATTCAAGGTCAGATGAATTTCTAAGCGATTTTGAGGATAAAGACTTTCGATGAGTTGTGGCCATTCTATAAAGCATAAGTGATCTCCTCCAATATAATCTTCAATGCCAATAGAAAGTGCTTCATCTAAGTCTTCTAATCGATAAAGGTCAATGTGATAAATTTTTGATTTTTTCCCATTATCTAGATAGTGGTACTCATTAACTAGTGAATAGCTTGGACTGCTCACTTCTCCTTCGATAGCTAGCCTTTCCAATATTTCTTTAATGAGACTAGTTTTGCCAGTGCCCATTTCTCCAAAAAGCAAGATTGATTTTTGATCATCTAGTCTTTCAAAAAAATAATCAACAGCTTTGGCGATATTGTTTAGTGTATAATTCATTTACCAGCCTCTATACCTTGGTGGTTTTATACCGTTTAACCTCAGGTAAATAATCATTTGGCCTCTATGATGAGCCATATGATCTTTAATCAACCAAAAAATTCCCTCTTTAGTTATAAGAATGTCTTTTTTGAAAAAATCATCAACATCTTTTTTGAGTTCTTTTTTTGATTGTGCCTGGGATAATTCACTTATGAAGGCTCCACTTTCTTTGAATACTTTTATTAATTCAGCTTTACTTAGTGATTCTAAATTAAAGTCATCAAGCGAGCACTCCTTTGATCCAGAAATAAAGGATTGTAGCTTTTTGAAATTATCGACTAAATGTAAGGCTTGTTCTTCAAACGTTCTTACCTCCTCAACAGGGCGAAAATCAAAATATTCTTCCGGCATTGCTTCCAATACTTCTAAAGTATACTCGATTCCTCTTTCCCATTTTGGAGTGAATTGTTTTGAAAAATCAGTTTGAGCCCAAGCAGTACTTAAAAATAAGCTTAATACAATGCTGAGATTTGTTTTTTTGAATAGTGTCATATGGTAAAATTAAAAAAGCACCAATTAATATTTACATCAATTGGTGCTTTTAAATTATTTTAACTTTTTTTCAAAGTTTACACTAAGATAAAAGTTTTAATAAACTTATTAAATTAATTATTATGAATCATCACTTTTTCAACAGCCACGCCTCTGTCAGTGTTCAATCTAATAAAATAAAATCCATTGCTCAAGAAGGAAACATCAACTGGAACGGTTTGAATGCCTTGATTTAATGTCAAGTTTAATTCTTTTACAACTTGTCCACTAGTATTGACAATCGATAAAGAAGTATTCTTAGCATTATAGTTGTTCACAAATAAATTAACCATTTGAGAAGCTGGATTAGGATATGCTTTGAAATCTAAACTTGGATTATCTACATCATCTACTGCGTTTACTAATTCTGGTTCAATCTTAATGCCTTCGTTAGCCAAATCATCACAAGTGTTGTCTCCTTCCGCAGAATTAATACATGCATTAGCATTATAATTTACCATGTCTAAATATTCTATGTCGTCAATAAACCAACCGACATCACCGACTCCATTGTCATCTGTAGCGAATCTAAACCTTAGATTTACTGTTTCTCCTAAGTAATCAGTCAAATCTATCCAAGTATCTACCCATCCATCGCTATCTCCAGAGAATCCTGATAAAAATGGAATAACAAACGTACCATAGTCAATCGGTCTTGGATATTGATTTTTGAAAATCTCAGGATTTATATTAGTCCAAGTTTCTGTTGCGTCTGTTGAAATTTGTAAATATCCTGCATCTAATCCTGCTTCTGTATTAAAGTTGTGTTGGAATCTTAAGACAGGTTTGGTTCCAATAACAGTATATTCTTCCAATAGAATTAAGTTTTCTATACTTTCAAGAGCGATGTTGATGATGCCCCAAGAATTATTTCCAGAG
Organism: uncultured Saprospiraceae bacterium; assembly: GCA_937941095.1. Lineage (GTDB taxonomy): Bacteria > Bacteroidota > Bacteroidia > Chitinophagales > Saprospiraceae > JALZVN01. The sequence continues at coordinate 31,440 of CALDYJ010000118.1, forward strand.
TAAGATATGGCAGAAGTCACTTGAAATTTATTTGGTTCAAGATTTCCTGCAGGACTGTTTTGTGAAACCGGAGCCCAGAATTGATTTCCAGCTTCTACATCATCAAGCCAAAAAGATTTTGATTTAGCATCACCATCAGTCACAAAATCATAGGTCAATGAAAATTCTTGTAAGGTTTCAACAGTTCCAAGATTCCAAGTAACCATGCCATTAGCGAAAGTCCCTCCATCACTGATGTTAACAGCAGTTGCACCTGCCGGAATTTCATCATTTACGACTACTTCTGTTACTGCATCATCCTTATGATTAACAACGTCTATGACTATGTTTACAGACTCTCCAGCTAAAACAACATCTGCATAATTATCAGTATCATTTATATTTTTAGTAAGCTTAAGTTCTTTGATGCAAGTAGGTAGAGGATTGAAATCTTCAATTCCATCCGCCGCAGAATCATTGCTCGCTTGATCGGCATTATAGCCTAAACCTCTTCTTGCAAATACTTTCCAGATTAAGCATTCATTCACACCATCGAATAACATCTGATCCGCTAAAAAGATAGCATCTCTTCCATCGACAAAGCCAGGAGAACATGGCTGTAACTTCATACCTGTCATTACCAATTGAGTAGCCATATTATTTCCACCTGTACCATTGATAATGTCATCATCAAAGCCATATTCATCCACCATAGCCCAATAAAGATCCCATAACATGGTACACCAGACAGAACCTAATGAATGAGGAATACTTGTAATTTCTTCACTCCCATAAGTTAAGTCATTTATACTCATGTCTGTGGTGTATGGAGCAGGTCTTATGCCGTTTCCATCAGTAGTTTCTCTAGAAACCCAAGTACCAATTCCTCTTTTCTGTTCTGCTGTATTATCTCTTGTCGTTGTAGTCACTAAGGTGAAGAAATCTGACCAACCTTCGCCCATTTGCTCACTGTTACCAAGACAACCTGCTTGTAATCTTCCTCCAGTTAATCTATTTGAAATTCCATGACCAAATTCATGAGCAACTACACCATTATCAAAATCGCCGTCAAAAAAGTTAGGCCCACTTGCATCTGGAACAGCTAAAGTTATTCTTAAGCCTTTTTCAACATATATTTTTAATAAATCACAATCACTTTTGCTTACCATCACTGACGGGATGCCTGGATCATCAACATCAGGTGTTGCTCCCAAACCTTCAACAGCATCTTCAAAATTACAAATGATGCATGCAATTGCACCAGCTGCTTCTGCATTCACAACTTTAGATTCAAAAAAGCATCCACCTCTATCGACCATCGCAACTTTTCCTGCCACATCTTCAGGGTTCTCAATAGAAAAACAGCATTCTGTTGGTGCTTGTGAAGCATCAAATGCTAAGGCAACCTCCGCATCAATGATAGGATTGTTTTCTAATTGTGGGCCAAAACCTGCTGTAGCTGTTTGATATAAACCTGCAACAGCTTCAGGTGCTAAAACATTTAATAAACGTCCTCCGGTTCTTTCCCAAAGATACATTTGCATTCTTCCGTTTCCACCATCTGCAGGAGTAGCAAAATTTGCATTGTTTAAGTGATCAGCATCACGAATGTCTCCACCGTCTTGAGCTTCTGCTAGAACAAAATCTCCACCACCTCCTGGTGCGACTCCATAATTATTTGCTTGAAAGTTACCTGCTTCTGCATCAAAACCATAAGCATATGAAAAGTCATGGATGTAATTAACCATAAAAAATAAGTTAGTTACTGCAGCGTCTTGCTGAACTTCAGGTTCGTTATTTGCATCCCAAGCAAAATCAAAATTTAAATTTGCTCCTCCATCTGGAGAATATTCTGGGGTATTGTTATCGATAAGATCTAAATATGCATAAACATTATTTCCTCTTGTGATGGTGTATTCTGGTCCAGGTTCACCGTTAGTATCATGCCATCCAAAAGGATTTGCCTCTTCTAGGTGAGGAGTTACTAAAAGATTTCTATCTCCATGTATTGGACTTTCATAGGCCACTAAGGTGCCGTTTATTACTTCACCAAAAACATTGTAAGTTCCTGATGCAGCTGCAGCACTTTCATTTTGTTTCGTTTTTACTTTTGATTTATTCGGAGTGACATAGTGTTCATGAATACAAGTACTGTGATCATGATCACCATTTACTTTGTGATGAAAATTACAATGGACTGTCCAACTTTGTTTGTTTAATAGTTCGCCAGTAAGTGCGTCCATTCGCATACTCCAATAATCTTCGCCTTCCACAGGATCTAAGTTTACATCCCAAGCAAGTCTATATTCATCATTCACATTTTGGTAGACTAGATCTACATTAATGTCAGCTCTTGATATTTTTCCTTTATCGAATTGTACTTTATGTCCATTTCTTTTCAGTGGAGTGAAGTCAAAATTTCCACTAGGAATTTGTAAATGATTAAGACATGCTAAAACGGCAGCTTCTTGGTTGATTGCAGGGGTATTCACATTTACTTTTGAAGCAAGATCTGAAACGAATCTATGATCGACGTTAAAGGCATTGCCTTGTTCATCAAGGTGAACACTAGTAACAGCATTATGCACCTTTACTCCTTGATGTCTTTGAATAAAATAGAAGTGATGGATTTTTTCTTTTTTTCCAAAATGATAACTATTCAATTCAAGATCACTAATATCTTGACTGTTTAATTCCCAAGCATCTTTCTGCTGCTCTATGAATCTATAAGCCGCATCTTCAGGGCTTTGAGATTGAGAAAATAATAAGGGTCCTGCCCCTAGGAAAAGTAGAAGACAGATTAATTTTGTACAAATATTCATATATATAGTTTTATTAGATAGAAATGTGTGTTAAAAACTAAAATCCTTGTTTAAGCACCTCGCTAAAATAAAGAAAATATTACGCAATTTGGTTTATTGTATCGAATCAAATGAGCCATTTTGATATTTTAAAGACTAAAATTCTTGCGTATTGTCAAATTATTATCATTTAATAAAGGACGAATAAAATTTATCTTGTGGTCAAATTGTAAATATGCCACCTAAAAAGAATATAATTTATGGTAGACACCCGATTGTAGAAGCATTATCTACTGGTGCATCCATAGAAAAAGTATTGCTTCAAAAGAGTATTTCTAAGGATTTTGAAAAGGAGATCCGCAACCTTTGCCTTGAAACCGGCATTCCTTTTCAATACGTGCCAAAAGAAAAATTAAACAGACTTGTTTCCAAAAATCATCAAGGAGTTGTAGGATTCATGTCATTTATTGAATACAGCAAGATTGAAGATGTCATTCCTTTTATTTACGAAAAGTCTGAAACACCTTTATTTTTAATCCTTGATGGGGTAACTGATGTAAGAAATTTTGGAGCAATCGCAAGATCCGCAGAGTTAAGTGGTGTTCATGCCATCATTATTCCTGAAAAAGGTGGAGCCGGTATCAATGAAGACGCCATCAAAACTTCTGCTGGAGCATTGAATAGAATTCATGTCTGCCGCGAAAAAAACTTGAAGAAAGTCATTAAAGATTTTCAGCTGAATGGAATTCATGTTTCTGCATCTTCTTTAAAAGAAAACAAAGTCATCAGTGATTGTGATTTTACAGGTCCAATGGCCATCATAATCGGATCCGAAGATAGGGGAGTTTCTCATACGCTTTTAAAGGAAACGGATTCAAATTTTATTATTCCACAAAAAGGTAAAATTGATTCTTTTAATGTATCTGTTGCAACCGGGATAATCTTATATGAGGTAAATCGTCAAAGAGATTTGATGTAGCCATCGGTTTTAAGCTTTTGACCATTTGTAGTCAACTAATTAGGCTTTCCGTTTTTTAAATTTCTTTTAAATTGATCTTGATTTTTATTAATGCGTTTTTTGAAAGCATGCTTTGTTTCAGGTTCGAGTTTTCTTAGTTTTTGAAGTAATTCATAAATCGACCATTCTTCTTTTTTTCTTGCTTTGATACCTTCGAATAGGAGATGCTTGTCCTTTTGACTCAATAGGACAAGCGGAATTCCGTCAAGGATTTTTTCAATATTCACTTTTTTAAGCTTTTGAATGAATTCATAAAGCTTTGCTTCACTAGGGATTTGAAACAATGGGTTTTCTCTCAAACATTGCAATACTTTTGGATTTTCTAACAGCTCTTTATTTTGACTTAGTTGTTGGATAAAAAGGGAGGATTCATAGTCAAAAGAAATGATGCTTTTATCTACTTTCATTAAGTTTAAATTACTTGAAGATCTATCGATGTTTATCAATAGTAAATCAAAAAGAAAAACCTCAATCAGATCTTTTTTTAACATTCCTTTCAATTCGGTAACATCTATTTCCTTCACATTTTCTTTAAACTCAAATGCAATGTTTAAGCCGATGCTTTTTTTAATTAGCTCTCTAAGTTCAATTGAAAGGTGATCAGTTTTGATATCTTCACTGATTTCTATCCATCTTGGAGTTTGTACATTTATACCTAAGGCTAAACCTAAACTGTTTCCAATCCATTCATTTATCAAGGCCTGCGATCCACTCATGCCTGCATGTAATTTGACAAAGTATTTTTGATCATTATGTTTTATCACAATAGGTAAGGAGCTTCCATTTGTTTTATAGGATTCGATTTTCAAAATTTGAATTTTATTTAAGATAACTTTTATGCAATTGACTTCTGGCTTTTAAGTTTATTGCGCCAATTTTTGAATCCTATGACAGAAAAAATAAAGTAAAGCACCATCAATGCTGCATAGATCTGCAAACCTTGATCATAATACAACCAAACGCTCGTTGCATTTATTAGCATCCAATAGATCCATGTTGCAAAAATTTTGTGCGCTTCTAAAAAGGTAGCTATAAAGCCAAAACTTGTGGTAATGGAATCGATCTCGTCCCTTGCAGCAGATTCTGTTTCTCCAAATAAAAAAAATATGATTTTGGGAAGGAATAAATAAAGGAATAGAGCCATTATAAAACCTCCGATTACCAAAGGGAGATGTTTAAGAGAATTCCATGTGGTAATGAGAAAGCCTTCTTCTTTTTTATTTTTGGTCCATATATACCAGCCGTAAAAGCCTACGAGCACATAAAATAAATAAAGAAAAGATTCAGCATATAGATTTATCCTATAGAAAAGCACAACACTGAGTATGGAAGATAGAATTCCAAAAGGCCAACACCAAGGATGCTCTTTAATCAATAAAATTAAAAAAGCTAAACTTAAGATTACAGCAATAATCTCAATGTATAAATTAACATCGAAGACAAGAAGGCTGAGCATTTATGTTTTTTAAGAAATAACTAAGAAAAAACTTTCTTTAATATTTCTTCTTGTTGCTTTTCATGTACTTTTTTAAATCCAGTTGCAGGCGAAGCAGATGGCTTTCTTGCAATTACTTTAATGTCATCACCCATGTAGTGGCTATAGAAGAATTGCCAAGCACCCATGTTTTCAGCTTCTTCTTGAACCCAAAGCACCTCTGCATTGGCATATTTTTTCATGATTTGGTCAATCATTTTCTTTGGGAATGGATAAAGCTGTTCTATCCTTACCAATGCAACATCTTTTATTTCTTTTTCTCTCTTCCTTTGGAGCAAATCGTAATAGATCTTACCTGTGCAGAAAACTAATTTCTTTACGGTTTTTGCATTTTTACTTGTATAATCTGGATCATCATAATATTCGTAGAAGCTGTTTTCTTTTCTATCGTCGAAAGCTTCCATGTCAGAAACAACCATCGGATGTCTGAGCAATGATTTTGGTGACATGATGACTAATGGTTTTCTAAAGTTCCATGTCAATTGTCTTCTCATTATGTGGAAGAAATTAGCAGGTGTTGTAATATTGGCGACTGTCATGTTGTATTCTGCACAAAGCTGTAAAAATCTTTCTAACCTTGCACTAGAGTGCTCAGGACCCTGACCTTCATTTGCATGAGGGAGTAGCATGACCAAACCACTCATCCTTCTCCACTTACTTTCAGCCGCAGAAATGTATTGATCCACAATGACTTGAGCTCCATTATAAAAATCTCCAAATTGTCCTTCCCAGATTACAAGAGAGTCTGGAGAAGCCATAGAATAACCATACTCAAATCCTAGGACACCAAATTCTGAAAGTAAGGAGTTATAAATATGGTAATGTCCCTGTTTCTTTTGAATGCTGTTAAGTCTATTGTACTCTTCATTTGTTTTGCTATCGGTAAAAACGGCATGTCTATGAGAAAATGTTCCCCTCTTTACATCTTGACCACTCATTCTTACATCTTTTCCTTCCATTAAAATGGATCCGTAAGCCAATAGTTCAGCCATGGCCCAATCCAGTTTATTATTATCTAAGAGTTTTTGTTTTCCTTTTAACAGCCTATGCACTTTGCTTAATGGGTTGAAATCATTAGGAATGGTCATCAAGTGCTGAATTATTTTTTTGATGCTCGCCTTTTTGATGCCTGTAGGCGGGGAGGCATCAAGCGCTTTTTGTACAAATTCAAGTTTTTTCCAAGCGAGTTCAGGAGATTGAAGCTTATAAGGCAAGGGTTTTTCCTTAACATTATCTAGCCTTGCCTGAAGGTCGTCCCAAAAGGTTTGTTCCATTTTGTCTGAAGTCCCTTTATCAATGTCCCCTCGATCCAACATTTGCTTCAAATAGATCTCTCTTGGATTGGGATGATTTTTTATGAAATTATACATTTCAGGCTGTGTAAATTTTGGATCGTCCCCTTCATTGTGGCCATGCTTTCTGTAACAAACCATGTCAATAAAAACATCTGTATTAAATTTTTGTCGGTACTCAGTTGCAAGTTCTACAGCGAAAACGACTGCCTCCGGATCATCACCATTGACATGGAATACTGGAGCTTGTACGATTCCGGCTGCTGCAGTGCAATAGGTAGAAGACCTTGCATCATCAAAATCTGTTGTAAATCCAATTTGATTATTGATGACAAAATGAATGGTACCTCCTGTATAATATCCTTCCAATTGACTCATTTGAACTGTTTCATAAGAAACTCCTTGACCAGCAATAGCTGCATCACCATGAATTAGAATTGGAAGAATTTTATCATAATCTGATCCATATAGGATATCTGCTTTTGCTCTTGTAAAACCTTCTAAAACAGGATTAACTGATTCTAGGTGTGAAGGATTTGGCACCAACTTTAAGTCTACTTTTTCTCCAGCTTTAGTAACGATTTGTGAAGAATAACCTAAATGGTATTTTACATCTCCATCTCCAAAACTTTGATCTGGAATAGATTGCCCTTCAAATTCATTAAAAATTCCTTCGTATGTCTTTTGCATGATGTTGGCTAAAACATTAAGTCTCCCTCTATGCGCCATTCCAATGACTACCTCTTTTACATCTAAGCTTGCACCTTTTGCTATGATGGCATCTAAAGCAGGTATGGTTGTTTCACCTCCTTCTAATGAAAATCTTTTCTGGCCAACGTATTTTGTATGTAAGAATTTTTCAAAACCTACGGCTCCATTGAGCTTTTTTAAGATGCGGACTTTTTGTTCCATTGGGAATCCATAATCATCCAAATTGCGAGATTCGATCTTATTTCTCAACCAGATTCTTTTTTCGCGATTTTCGATGTGTGCTATTTCAAAACCAATGTTGCCACAGTAAATTTTCTGCAACTTATCTATAATGCTATGGAGACTAGCTTGGCCTAGGCCAATTTCTTCTCCTGCACCAAATGTTTCTATTAGATCAGCATCACTAAGGTTGTAATCACTTAAGGTTAAATGCGGAGCTCTATCCCTTCTTTGTCTAATTGGATTTGTAGTACTCAGCAGGTGCCCCCTACTTCTAAATCCATGAATGATAGAAAGTACGCCAAATTCTTTTTCGAGATTTGAAACAGGACCTGATTTAACAGCACCGCCATTAGATTTTCCCTTACCATTTGCCTTAGCGGCAAATTCAAAACCTTTGAAAAAACTCGCCCAGGAACCTTCAACTGAAGCTGGATCATTTTGATACTTTTCATACATAGATTCTATGTATTCTGGATGGGCGTTAGCTATAAATGAATAATCGCTCATAAATTCTTCCTTTTTTAAGGTTTTTAACGTAAAAAAAAACTTATTGTTGATCAAAAATTTCAGATAAAAGGCTAATTTTATTGAGGATTTGCCCTATTCTGAATAAATTAACATAAAATCATACAAACTTATTAATAATGTTTGCAATATGCTATTTCAGTTTATGAAAAAATGCCTTACATTTGCAATCAATTTAAAATTATAGCTGAATGGCACAACACCAATCATCAAAGAAAAGAATAAGACAAGACGCTGTTAAAAGAGTCCGCAACAGATATTACAAGAAGAGTACTAGGAGCGCTATGCTTAAGCTGAGAGAAATGGAGGATAAGAAAGAAGCAGCGAAGTACCTTCCTAAAGTAATAAGCATGATAGACAAATTAGCCAAAAAGAATACATGGCATAAAAATAAAGCAGCTAACCTCAAAGGAAAGCTGACTAAGTTTGTGGCGGGCTTATAATTAGCCCCCTAACCCAAGAGAGAAGGGCTTTGTCTTTA
>CALDYJ010000119.1 GCA_937941095.1 uncultured Saprospiraceae bacterium
GACCCTGCGTCAGAAAAGGATGAAACCAAATTCTTCATTCAAAACCAATTGGGCGCCATCATGGGGGTTTTAGCTTTTTTGCCTTTAGTTGTTTTAATTTTTACAAATAAAAACATAAGTGGCAAGACAAAAGGCATCGCAGGAAGCATTGCTGCTGTAGCGATGGTAGCGGCAGGTATAACTGGTGCAGATTTTAACCCACCATCTGTAGAAAAATATACCGAAGAGATTAATAAGCAAAATGAAGTAGCAAATAGCTTAAACATTAATAGTGATAATGTCTATTGGTCAAAAGCTGGAAACAAATACCATGCTTATAATGATTGTCAATACATCAAAAATAAATCACTTAGCAGCGGTAGCATAAAAGATTCTTGGGAAGAAAAAGGCATATCTGAATTGTGTAAAGTTTGTGCAAAAAAAGCATCTAAGACAGCAAAACCTAGTGATGTAAAGGATTTAATTGAGGTAGAAAACTGATTTTTGCTTTAACTTTTAGCTTGAAAAAGGGAATAATCACCCAGTTTTAACATATGTTAACGCCCATTAACCTTTTCTAAAGCATCGTAGCAAGAATTCTATGCGTCTTAATAATAAATATTTATTTTTGTACTCTTTTTAAATTAAACTCTTATACCCACGATGAAAAAATTAATGCTCGGAATATTTACCTTCTTTATAGGGATGTCTACGACTTTTGCACAAGTTGACGCTACCAAAGCTGTAGGAAAAGCTACAAAAGCTCTTAGTGCATATTTTTTAGATCAAAATGGAAATGGTGACAAGTTGATTGAAGCTGTTGAAATGATCGAAGTAGCAACTGCAAGCGATGAAACAAACAAATCTGCAAAAACTTGGCTGAAAGCAGGAGAAATTTACAATGCTTTAGCTCAAAAAGATGTCATTGCATTGACAATTGATCCTACACATAAAATTCAAAATGCTGAGGCAGGAATCAAAGCCTTTGGTGCTTTGCAAAATGCAATGAGCATGGCTGATAAAAAGTTTCAGAAGAAAGAAGCTCTTAAGTACTTACAAGAAACAGCAAATTTCTTAGCTAACATTGGTAATGCTTTATTAGGAGCAAAAGACTATACGAATGCTTACAGCTCATTAAATACAATTTTGGACATTAATAAAATTCAGGCTGATAACGGCATGAAAGTTACTTTAGCAAATGAATCTGACATGAATGATCACAAATTCGTGACTGCTTACTGTGCAATGGCTGCTGATAAAAAAGATGAAGCTAGAGCAATGTTTGGGGATTTAATTGATGCTGAATATGAAGAGCCTAGAATTTACGCTTATGGATTTAATCTTGCTCAAGAAGCAGGTGATGATAATGCATTAGCAATATTAGATAAAGGGAGCGTAAAATACCCAGAAGATCAAGAAATTCTATTCGCTAAAATCAATTACTACATCCAAAAAGAAGATTATGTTCAATTAACGGGGATGTTAGAAAAGGCGATTCAAAACTCACCAGATAACCCATCTGTTTATTCAGCTTTAGGAAATGTATACATGAATCTTTTCCAAGATGAATACACTGCAAATGGAGATTCTGAAAAGGCAAACGGTTACTATGCGAAGTCGAATGAATACTACGAAAGCGCATTGAAATTAGACGATAATATGTTTGATGTCATTTACAGTATTGGATCTTTGAGATACAATAAAGCTGTAGAGATTTCAAAAGCTATGGCTGATCTTCCTTTGTCAGAGAATAAGAAATTTGATATGCTTAAGTCTCAGTCTGAAGGCTTATTTAATGAAGCTCTTCCTTATTTCAAAAAAGCTGAAGCAATTAATCCAAACGATATAAATACGCTAATCGCTCTTAAAGAAATTTTCGCAAGAAATAACGACTTTGAGAAAAGTGGAGAGTTTAAAAAGAGATTAGAAACTGCACAAGGTGGTGGTAAAAATACGCCTTACTTTAATAAATAAGATTATACCTCATTAATAATAAAAAAGGGTGTTCAATTAATTTTGAACACCCTTTTTTATTTCAGCAATGATTATTTATACTACATCCTATCCAGATTATCATCAATGTCCTGATTTTTATATTGGGATTTATTGATTACACCCAAGGTGTATCTTAAGGACAGAGCAAAACTTCTTGCATCTGCAAAATAAGTATTAAAAAAGGCAATCTCATTTACCAGCATTTCATCTTTATGCACTATACCTCTGAATATGTCATTAGCGTAAATAGTCGCATTAAAGTTTTTTCCAAATGATTTCGTGATGGAAGTATTTAGAGAAACAAATCCATTTCGCTGCACAACTCCTTGTTTTCTTTTAGTCATACCATAAGCAACAATTCCTAGAACAGTATCGGCAGGCAATTTGATTCTTGCGTTAAGGTAGGCATATAAAAATGGTTTCACTTCATCTTTCAAAGCTAAAGAATCTATAATTTCACTTCGACTAATTCTAGCAAATTTTGTAAGAGTCAGGAGTTTGTTTTCAAATACATTGCTTACAGAAAAATTAATTTGCCGTTCTTTTTCAAAATTCAAAGGTCCGGATACTAATCTTTCTTGATTTTCATCGTATCGGATAGAAACTACAGTAGGGTTATCTATGTTCACATGGCTTATTTCAAACGATAATCTTCCCTTTTGGACATTTAAAGAAAGCTCTTCCGTAAAAGTATTTTTTAAATTTACATTTCTGCTGTATTCTAAAAATGGATTCAAGTAAGTACTTATGCTACTGGCATTTAAAAAATGAGGCCTGTTAATACTTGTCCCAAAATTTAGACTCACTTGTAAAACACTGTCTATTGGAAAGCTCAAACTTGCTTTGGGAAATAAGAGTGTTTGATTTCTGTCTACAGTCAAATCATCTAAACCTTCAAATCCACCTTGTACCTGGTTGGTTTCACTTCTCAATCCGAGCGAATAATCAAAAACGGCTTGCGATCCGTTTAACTGTGAATAGAAAGCGAAGTTTTTTTCTTCATAATTATAAATGTTGCTTTCGTTTGTGTTTGTTTTTATGAATTCAAAATCGCTAAGCGCAATTGCTTTTGATGAGGACACGTTTGTTCCAAGCTCGATTTTCCATTTCTTTTGTATAGTACTTTCATAATCGATTCTTGCTGATGAACTGCTTAATTCAAAGCTTTGATTACGATTTTGCTCAGGTATAAAACCTCCTCCATCAAAGCTGTTTGAAATCTCATTGTCGAGTGCTCTGAGATAGGTAGAGTATTGCAGTCCTGCAAAAATTGAACTTTTCGGAGAGAGCGTTTTATTGTAATTTAGATTTGTTGTAACAAAATTCCGCTCTTCAAAATCTTCACTCAACGTTTCAATTTCTTGAACTTCATTATTTTGCTCAAAATGTGAATTTCCTGTAATGGGTCCAGTCGTAGTATGTCTACGCATTAGGGCATTAGCAGAAATGTAATCGTTCTCTTTTATTTTGTAAAATACCCCAGTTCCTACGATGAATTGTGGTCGAGGCGCAATAGATAGTGCAGTTTTGTTAAGTTTGATGTCGTTTTTAGCATCATCAACGACAGAATTCACACTTTCCCAATGTTTAAGCTGGTTGTAGTTGAACTGTGTTTTAAATTCAAACTTTCCCTTTTTAATGTTTGCATTCAGGCCGGCATAATTGTTAAACTTTCTTTTAAAAGAAGCATTTTCATAGAAAACCAATTGGAAACCATCTGCAAAAACAGATTTTCTTGTAATCAATATAACACACCTACCTTCCGCTTCATATTTAGCAGAAGGATTATTGATGATTTCAATGTCTCTAATGCTATTTACTGGAATACTATTGAGTTCTTCCACTGTTATCCTTCTGTTCTCTAAGTATAATAATGGATTCCCTTTTCCAATTACACTAATGGATTCTCGATCTGGGCTTATCATGATCTTTGGCAACATCGAAAGAAGGTCTGAAGTTGTTGCTTGATTTTCTAATGGGGTATTGTCAATGGTTATTTTTAAATTTCCTCCAATATTTTCAATGGTATTTCTTTTAGCTTCTACTGTCACTTCCTCAAGCATTGAAGATTGCGTCTTAAGTTGAACTTCTAATTGAATATCCTGATTTAAGTTAATTTTTTGCTTATAATCTTCATAGCCCAAGCAAACTATGTTTAAGATATAAGTGCCTTCAATGATTGATCTGAATCCAAATTTCCCATCTTCGATGAATTCATATTTTAAAACTTTTTCTTCTTGATTTAAAAGGATTACTTCTCCAAATACCGAATTCTTTTCTGAATCTTGAACAAGTCCTGAAAGACTGAATGTATTTTGGGCAAATAAAAAGGATGAATTGAAGCCAAGGAATAAAAGAATAAATGCTTTGTTCATTGCAGTGGTTTTATGGCAAGGTAAAGAGATTGTTTGTTAATAGATTTTAATGAGCTGTTAATTAGGAGTAAGGCCTTTCAAAATCGAATTTTACTCCTCTTTTATTATTTCGCTTCATAAAGCTTATTAAATTTGTCAACTTTAAGAACGAATTAGTGTTCATTAGAGAGAATAAATAGAAAATGAAAGAAATCACAACCTTAGGAGCTTTAAAGAAGTCAGCTTATAAATCAAGGTCAATCAAAGAAGAGCTTAGGGAAAACCTCATCGAAAAGATTCAAGCCAAAGAACCTATTTTTCCAGGGATTGTCGGTTTTGATGACACGGTTTTGCCAGATGTAGAAAGAGCTGTTCTTTCTCAACACAATATGCTTTTTTTAGGATTGAGGGGTCAAGCGAAAACTAAAATAGCTCGTCTTTTAGTCAATCTTTTGGATGATTTTATTCCAGTGGTTGCAGGATCAGAATTAAACGATGATCCATTCAACCCCATTTCAATTTATGCACAAAACATAATTGCTGAAAAAGGAGATGCCACCCCTATAACTTGGTTGGCAAAAGAAGATCGATACGTTGAAAAACTTGCTACCCCAGATGTAAGTATCGCAGATTTAGTTGGAGATGTAGATCCGATAAAAGCGGCTAGTTTAAAATTGCCGTATTCAGATCAGCGAGTAATCCACTTTGGATTGATTCCTCGTTCGCACAGATGTATATTTGTGATCAATGAGCTGCCAGATCTTCAAGCAAGAATTCAGGTTTCTCTTTTTAATATTTTGCAAGAAGGGGATATGCAAATAAGAGGATTCAAATTGAGGCTCCCATTAGAGATTCAATTCGTATTTACCGCTAATCCAGAGGATTACACTAATCGTGGTAGCATCATCACACCTTTAAAAGACAGAATTTCAAGCCAAATATTAACCCATTATCCTAAAAACATAGAAATTGCCAAAACCATAACTTGGCAAGAAGCAAAAGTGCCAAAAGATCAAGATAAAGTCCACATTCCTGAATTGCACAGAGACGTTTTAGAAAAAATATCTTTCGTTGCTAGAGAAAGCGAATACATCGATGAAAAATCTGGTGTTTCGGCAAGGTTAAGTATTTCGGCTTTAGAGAATTTGTTTAGCACAGCAGAAAGAAGAATGCTGTTAAACAAAGAGAAGAAAACCCACACTAGGCTAACAGATTTTTGGGGGATTGTTCCTGCAATCACCGGGAAAGTTGAATTAGTTTACGAAGGTGAACAAGAAGGGCCTTATTCTGTGGCACTCAACTTAATGGGGAAAGCAATAAAGGAAGAGTTTCTAAATTACTTCCCACATCCAGAAAACCTGAAGAAAGGAGAGCAAAAGGATCCATATGGAACCATAAGAACTTGGTTTGGTGCTGGTAACACGCTTGATCTCATGAACGATGGCTCGGACACAAAATTTAAAAAAGAACTAAAGAAAGTTGCAGGACTCGAAAAGCTAGCCGCAACAAGTGGAGCAAAAGGAGATGACTTATATGGATTTATGGAATTGATACTTTTTGGTTTGACAGAATTCGAAATCCTGACAAAAGATACTTTAGAAAAAGGAATGCAATTTAGAGATTTATTGGCTGATATGTTTGGGGATGATGTGTTTGGAGAGAATTAGATTGCCTTTAAAGCTTTATATTCTAAGCATATTTGCAATCACATCTGCTAGATAATTGCACAATCTAAGATTGGTTCGTTAACGACACTTATTATCTGTATATATTCATGCTAAAGTTGTACTTTTGGCTCCTCAAAGAATAGAACAATAATGAATATTAGGTATATAGTTGTTTTTGCTTTTTTGCTTATTGCAAATGCTTTATTGGCTCAGAAAGGAACAGTCAGAGGAAATGTCTACGATAAAGACACTGGTGAACCCATCGCTTTTGGTAATGTGGTCTTAAGCGGGACTACTGTAGGAACCAATACGGACATAGACGGATTCTTTAATATTTCTGGATTAGATCAAGGCAATTACACCATAGTTGCTTCGTATTTAGGATACGATTCTGTAGCAATAGATGTAAAAGTATTACCAGGAGATATCATTTACAAAAGCTTCTATCTTTCAGAAAGTGGCATTGATTTAGGCATTGTGAATGTATCTGCTAAAAAAGAGACGGCTAGATCCGATGTAAAGATTTCTACTTTAACAGTAACGCCAGCACAAATAAAGTCCTTACCTTCTACAGGTGGAGAAGCTGATATTGCTCAATACCTTTCAGTTTTACCCGGGGTAATCTTTACTGGCGACCAGGGAGGACAACTTTACATCAGAGGGGGATCACCAATTCAAAACAAAGTGCTCCTGGATGGAATGACCATCTACAATCCATTTCACTCCATTGGTTTCTTCTCTGTTTTTGAAACGGAAATCATCAGAAATGTAGACGTATTGACTGGTGGTTTTAATGCGGAATATGGAGGAAGAATTTCTGCAGTTATAGACATCAAAACTCGAGAAGGAGATAAGAAAAAATTTGGAGGCATTGTTTCTGCAAGTCCATTCCAAGGAAAAGTACTTTTAGAAGGTCCAATTAAACCTTTGAAAGAATCAGGAGGTGGAAGCATCTCTTACATCTTAACTGGAAAACATTCTTACATTGATGAAACTTCTAGGGTACTTTATGAATACGCTACAGCAGATTCAGTTGGTAGTTTGCCCTTTAGTTATACTGATTTTTATGGTAAGGTTTCCATGCTTTCAGGGAATGGTTCAAAACTAAACCTATTCGGTTTCAATTTTGACGATAGAGTAAATTATGGTGGAGTCGCAGATTTAAATTGGAACGCCACAGGTGGAGGTGCAAACTTCACGTTGATTCCTGCAGGTTCAAACATAACGATTGATGGTATTGCGGCATTCTCTTCTTATGATATTTCATTGTTAGAAGCAGATTCAAGACCAAGAAGTTCATCCATTAATGGATTTAATGTAGGGCTAAATTTTAATACTTTTGGCTCCAACAGTGAGTTTAAATATGGGTTTGAAGTAAACGGATTTTCTACAAATTTTGAGTTTGTCAATTTCCTTGATGCGACCATTAAACAAGAAAGTTTTACCACTGAAATTGCAGGTTATCTAAAATGGAAACAAAAGTGGGGGAAGCTGATTTTCGAACCTAGCATTAGGGCACAATATTATGCATCTTTACCCGACTTTTCAATTGAACCAAGAATCGGAATCAAATACAATGCAACTGATTTCCTAAGGTTTAAAGTAGCTGGGGGACTCTATTCACAAAATCTTATTAGTTCTGTGAATGAAAGAGATGTGGTTAACTTATTTGTAGGATTTTTATCTGGACCAGAAGAAGACATTCTAAAACCAGGTGCTGACTTTGAAACCACCGATTCAAAACTGCAATTATCTAGACATGCTGTTGCTGGGGTAGAGATTGACTTAAGTGATAAATTAGAACTAAATGTTGAACCATATTTTAAACAATTTAATCAACTGGTTAACATTAATAGAAATAAATTGATTGCAACAGATCCAAATTATGCCGCTGAAGAAGGCGAAGCATATGGGATTGACTTTTTATTGAATTACAATAGCAAGGATTTATTTCTTTGGTTTGCTTATTCATTAGGTTATGTAAATCGTGATGACGGCGAGCAAGTATACCCAACCATCTTTGATAGAAGACATAATCTAAATGTTTTAGCAACTTATACTTTTGGGGCGAATGCAGATTGGGAAGCCTCTGTAAGGTGGAATTATGGAACTGGATTTCCTTTTACTTTAACGCAAGGGTTTTACTCTTTTTATGATTTCAAAGACGGTATTGACGTAGATTATATTTCTGAAAATCCTGAACTCGGCGTGCTTTATTCAGATGAACGAAACTCAGGTCGTTTACCTGAATATCATAGAATGGACATGTCCGTAAAGAAAAGAATAGAGTTTTCTAAAAGGTCTAAACTAGAGATAACGGCTAGTATTACCAACGTATATGACAGGAATAATATCTTCTTTTTTGATAGAGAATCGTACGATAGAGTTGATCAATTGCCAATTTTGCCAAGTCTTGGCGCTAGTTTTCACTTTTAATTCCTTATCTTGATGTAATCAAATTTGATTATGTTAAGGTTTATCTTTGTTTTTCTAGCTATAATAATCTGCCAGACGATTGCAAGTGCTCAAGTTGCCATCGAAAGACCTATACCTTATGTCTTCAACATCAATAATTATAAGGCCTTACAATACTATCGTAATACTGATTTAAGGTATTCATCAGACGTCATTACTTCACCACCAGAAGAAGAAGTGCGCGCCATGGCAGAATGGGAGGAACAGCAAGCCGTTGTGATTACTTGGGAAAATGAAGTACCAATTCAAACTGCTCTAGTAAGGCACCTATCAAAAGAGATGGTCGTGTTGATTATTTGTAGAAATGAAAACGTGGTTAGAAATGTTTTGACTAATTCAAATGTTCCAATCACCGAAAATGTTCAATTTATAGTAGCGGATTTCAATTCCATCTGGGTGCGAGACTATGGACCTAATGCGGTTTATTTAAATGATGTCGATTCATTAGTTTTGGTTGATTGGATTTATAACCGACCTAGACCTCTAGACGATGTTGTTTCTGAACACGTTGCTGAAGCTTTAAATATTCCTTTATATGCGACTATTGATGATCCATATAAATTTGTAGGAACTGGCGGCAATTTCATGTCTGATGGAATGGGACAATCATTTTCATCTAAACTAATCATTAATGAAAACCCGAATCAAGGTTTGAACGGAGTAGACGAAGTTTTGTCTGAATTTATGGGTGTTCAATCTTATCCAAAGTTTGACAACCTTCCTTTTGATGTCATTCATCACATTGACATGCACATGAAGATCATTGATGAACAAACTATTTTAGTCGGAGAGTATCCTGAAGGGGTAGCGGATGGACCTCAAATAGAAGCAAACATCCAATATTTATTAGACAACTTTACTAATTCATTTGGAAAACCTTATAACATCGTAAGAATGCCAATGCCGCCAGATTTTGATGGCACTTATCCTAATCAAGGGGGGGACTATAGGACTTACGTTAATGCATACATTGGCAACAAAACCATTGTCGTTCCAACTTATCAAGAAAGGTACGATACAACAGCTTTAAGGATCTGGAAAGAATTAATGCCTGGTTATACCATTCAAGGGATTAATTGCAATACAATCATTCGTAGATTAGGTGCACTTCATTGCATAACAAAAGAAATTGGCGTGCAGGCTCCTTTGAGAATCGTACATGAAGAACCTATAGAATGTTTAGACCCGATTGAAACAGTCCAGCACATCGAAGCCATTATCCAACATAAATCAGAAATAAAAGAAGCCTTTGTTCATATAAAAAATAGCAGTGGGACTTTTGATGCATATGCTCTTGACTTAGTTTCCTTGGAAAATGATCTTTGGACCATGTCTCTTGGGAAAATAAATCTGGAAGGATTAGAGGCCATCGAATATTACTTTTCTGCAAGTGCAAATTCTGGGAAAGAAATGACGAGGCCTATTGTGGCTCCTGAAGGACTTTATAAAGCAGAATTATGTCAAACTATGACAAGTGTAGATGAAGCAATTGAATTAGAAAATACATTATTAAATGTTTTTCCTAATCCTGCAAATGCCATTACATGCATTCCTTTA
Source organism: uncultured Saprospiraceae bacterium (assembly GCA_937941095.1). Classification (GTDB taxonomy): domain Bacteria; phylum Bacteroidota; class Bacteroidia; order Chitinophagales; family Saprospiraceae; genus JALZVN01. The sequence continues at coordinate 10,028 of CALDYJ010000119.1, forward strand.
ATGGTGAATAAAACTTCAATCGGTGCTTTGAGTTTGGTGGATATGTTGGGAGCAGAAGTATTAAAAATCTATGAAGGTAAAATCTACCCAGGAGAGAGAAAATTCTTTTTTGATGCTAGTAAAATAGAAGCAGGTATGTATGTGGTTAAGTATGAAGATGGACAGCACAGCGAATTCCAAAAAATCTTCATTACTCACTAAGTAGCGACCATTTGTTCAATTGATTCACGACAGCTCTAAAATCTTTGGGCATGGCAGCTTCGATGCATATTTCCTCACCATTAGCAGGATGCTTAAAGATAATCTTAGAAGCATGCAATATAGATCTAGAAATTAAAGGCCTTTCTTCTCTGTCTTTCTTTGCTTTAAATTTTCTCCCTTTAATTTCAGAGGTATGCAATGCAGCTCTTTTGCCATAGATAGAATCAACAACTAAAGGGTATCCAATGGATTCGGCATGTACTCTTATTTGATGAGTCCTCCCTGAAAATATTTCAACTTCTACTAAGGAAAATTTTTGGTATTTTTTAATTACTCTAAAAATAGAACGCGCCTCTTTGCCATCTTTATGGATTACCATTTTATTCTTTATAACACTAGATGGAGCGATAGGCTTATCAACTTCAAATTCATCTTTATAAAGATTCCCTTCTAACAAACTGGTATAAAATTTTCGCACCTCTCTTTTTTCAAAAATCATCGAAAGTGCTCTGTGCGTTTCAGCATTTTTAGCGAACAAAATCACACCACTTGTTTCTTTATCTAATCTGTGGACAATAAAAATATGGCCATATTTTTCTTCCAAAAGTTTATGAAGACTCAATTTGTCTGGAGCATATCGATCGCTTAATGTCAGCACTCCAGGTGTCTTGTTTAATGCAATAAGATGCTCATCTTCAAATAATATGTCCAATTTAATTTTTGCCATTAAAGCCGATTGTATTTTTTAATTCCTTTGACGAAATATTGCCAAATTATACTTTTAGAATAAACGTCCCTTAATCTCTTTTCACCAATGCTGATTTGCTTTATTATGGCCTTATTTGCTTTTCTTTTCTTAAGTAAGTACGGAAATTCAAAAAACACAGCCCAATGAGCTTTTATGATGGCAAAAAGGTGTTTAACTTGACCCTTAAATAAAAACTGGAGCCCTGCCAATCCATCTAAAACTAATCTTGTTGGAAACAGCCATATGAGTTTTGAACCTTTTTCATTTTTGACTAAAGTTCTCAAATTATTTCTAAAATTAAGAAAGGTCTTTCTAGGGTTTCCATAATTTAATGTCCCACCACCTACATGATAGACTATTGATGAAGGTTCAACCATGATTTTATAACCTGCATTCTTTAATCGCCAACATAAATCAATCTCTTCCATATGAGCAAAAAAGTCCTCATCAAAACCACCAAAGATTTTATATAAATCAGCCTTTATTAAAAAGGCAGCGCCACTAGCCCAAAAGATCTCCTTTTGATCTTCGTATTGACCTTGATCTTTTTCACAAAAGTCGAAGATTCTTCCTCTACAAAACGTGTAGCCTAAATAATCTTTCATTCCGCCACACGCTCCCGCATATTCAAAAAATGCAGGCTCTGCTTGAGATAATATCTTAGGTTGTACGGCAGCAATACTTTCACTTGTCTTTATAAGTTGTAATAGAGGACTTACAAAATCTTCTTTGACTTCAACGTCAGAATTCAAAAGCAAAAAGTAAGGATAATCAATTTGTTTTAAAGCTTCATTATAGCCTTTAGCAAAACCAAAATTTTGGCTTAATTCAATAAGTTCTATTTCAGGATGTTCAACTTTTAACCAAGCCGTGCTTTCGTCAGTTGATTGGTTGTCAGCAATAATTATAGCAGCGGATGCTGGTAGATATTTTTTTAATCCTGGAAGAAAGGTCTTCAAGTAAGTTATCCCATTGTAGTTTAATATGACTATAGCAACTTCTTTCAAATGACCTTATTCTGTGTAGATTTGCCATATTCTTCTAAAAAGCTTAAAGAAGCTACTTTGTCTTTAAACAATTGATCTTTCAACTGATTTAAGTTTTCGAATTTTATATCTTCTCTTACAAAAGCTAAGACCTCAATACTTATAGTTTCACCATAAATATCATTATCAAAATTAAAAATGTTTATTTCTATGGTCCTACCATTTATTTTTTCTAAAGTTGGGCGATCACCTATGTACATCATTCCTTCTAATTTTTGATCTTGGACATATACATACACAGCATAAATACCAAAAGAAGGGATCAATTTACTTTTCTCAGCTATTGATAGATTGGCAGTAGGAAATCCTAAAGTATGACCTATTCTTTCACCTTTCACAACTTTGCCCATGATTGGGTAAGGATACCCTAATAGTGTATTGGCCTTTGTTATATTTTTTTCGTTTATAGCCTTTCTGATTTTGGTCGAACTAATCGTGATTTGTTCAATCTCTTGTTCAGGAATTTCTATTACTTCAAAATCTCCTTTTGTTTGATACCATTTTAAAAAGTTGATGTCCCCTTTTCGGTTTAAACCGAACCTATGATCATAACCAATTATGATCTTGGCAGGATTAAATTTTCCAATTAAAAACTTCTCGATGTATTCATCTGCGCTTAGCTGTGAAAATGCAACCGAAAATTCAACGATTACTAAATGATCAAGTGCATATTTGCTAAATAGCTTGATCTTTTCATCAATGGAGCTCAATAATTGAAGACTGGTATCTTTTGGATAGATGATCTTGCGAGGGTGGGGATCGAATGTGATGATTAACGATTCTCCATCAATCTTTTGTGCCTCTGAAATTACCTTTTCTAGGATTTTCTGATGACCTAAATGCAGCCCATCGAATGAACCTATCGTGATAACAGGTTTCTTAAATTTTGGGAGTGTTTCTATTCCTCTGTATACTTTCATCTTGTGAACAAATATAAAACTTTACTCGAACTATGCTTTAGACTTAAAACCAAGTAGTCTAGGAATTGTTGTATTTTGTAGACAAATACAACATATCATCGAGAAGATCAACATATTAAAAATATTAGCAAGGATTCAAGACCCTAAAACTGGGCAAGATCTGGTCACTAGCGGGAGAATCAGTGACTTAAGCATTGATGGCAATAATGTCAATTTTAGCTTAAGTATACCTAGTTCTGATGCAAAAGAAAAGCAAGATTTGAATTTTGCATGCATTCATGCTTTAAATGAAGCGTTTCCTGAGGCGAATGTAAATGTTCACTTTGTTTCTATAAATCCTTCAGCAGTCACCCCAAAAGGCCCATTGCCTCATGTTAAAAACATCATTGCAGTTGCATCTGGGAAAGGCGGTGTTGGAAAATCAACCGTTGCCCTTAATTTAGCTTTGGCTTTAGCTGCAAAAGGATTAAAAGTAGGATTGATTGATGCTGACCTTTATGGCCCTTCTTTACCTACCATGCTAGGTCTCCAAGATGCTAAGCCTAAAGTTAAAACTGTTTATGGAAAGCATAAAATCTTGCCGCTAGAAAGTAATGGGCTCCATGTCATTTCAGTAGGTTTTATCATAGAGCCAGAAGCTGCAGTCGTTTTGCGAGGACCGAGGTTAGGAGCTATTCTGAAACAATTTATTAATGATGTAATATGGCCAGAGTTGGATTATATGGTCATTGATTTACCGCCTGGCACAGGTGATATTCATTTAACAATGGTACAAACAGTTCCCGTAACAGGGGCTTTAATAGTAACTACGCCTCAAGAAGTGGCCCTTGCAGATGCCATCAAGGCAGCAAATATGTTTCGTCTGCCTTCTGTCAATGTTCCTTTGCTAGGAATTGTAGAAAATATGTCTTGGTTTACTCCTGCTGAATTACCAAACAATAAATATTATCTATTTGGAAAAGGTGGAGGAGAAATTCTAGCTAAAAAAATGGAAACAAAGCAATTAGCTCAAATTCCTTTAGTTCAAGCAATTCGAGAAGCTGGTGATTTAGGCAAGCCTGCCTTTAGACAAGATCACTCAATTGTAAGTAAGGCATTTGATGAATTAGCAGAGCAAACGATCAAGCAAGTTGAAGCAAGAAATAGTACTTTAGATCAAACAAATATTGTTCAAATCAACAGCAATATTTAAAATAAACTTATGGTAAGTGTAGATAAAAAGCAATTGTTAAAAAGAGTGGACGAAGCCTTGGATGATGTAAGACCGCATTTAGCTGTCGATGGAGGTAATGTCGAAGTGGTAGACATCACAGATGATTTTGTCGTGCAAATCAAATGGTTAGGAAATTGTCAGGCTTGTAAAATGTCTTCAATGACTTTAAAAGCAGGAATTGAGCAAACATTAAAGACTCAAGTCCCTGAAGTGGTAGGAGTTGTTGCGATTAACCCATTCCAAAGCTAATAGTTTGAAAAAAAGTGATTTAAAAAATCAGATCTTTTCAAAAAAGACCTTTTTGACTGTTGGTCTAGATCCTGATTACAGCCGTCTTCCAAAACACTTATTGGATCTTGATGATCCAATTTTTGAATTTAATAAAACGATCATTGATCAAACAAAAGATCATTGCATTGCTTACAAACCAAACACGGCATTTTATGAATCCAGAGGGGTCAAAGGTTGGCAAAGTTTGGAAAAGACCGTAAACTACATTCCTGATTCTCATTTTAAAATTGCTGATGCTAAAAGGGGAGACATCGGGAACACGTCAAAACAATACGCCAAAGCTTTTTTTGAAACTTTGAATTTTGACGCCATTACCGTAGCTCCTTACATGGGGATTGACTCAGTGAGCCCATTTTTAGAGTTTGAAAATAAATGGGTCATTCTACTAGGATTGACTAGTAATAAAGGAAGCAAAGATTTTCAATTTACGAAAAATGAGAATACAGGAAAATACCTGTTCGAACAAGTGATTGAATCTGCTATAAAGTGGGGGACGAACGAACAGTTGATGTTTGTGATTGGCGCAACTCATCCTGAAAATATTGCAGACATTCGCAAAATTATTCCAGATCATTTCTTGTTAGTGCCAGGTGTTGGTGCACAAGGTGGGGATCTCAATGCCATCATAAAACATGGTGCAAATCAAGAAGGCGGGCTATTGATTAATTCGTCTCGCGGCATCATATTCAAAAGTGAAGCCGAAGATTTTGGGATTGCTGCCGGAAAAGCCGCTGAATCTTTAAGCGAGAAGATGAAAGGATACTTTCATACCATGCAATAATGCTGTTCTTCAAAGCTTGACTTTGCATTTTAGCTCATAAATATTATTCTCCATAAAAGATTTATTTGGATATTTCAAATGAAAATTTTATGAAATAGTTTTACTATTTTTATTTATAAAATAAACGCTTATGAAGTCACTTAAACTATGTTTTTTTCTTTTTTTATTTTCTCTGAGTGAACTTAATGCATTGCATATAATAGGAGGAGATTTGACCTATACTTGTAATGGTAATAATCAATATGAATTTACGATGATTGTGTATCGAGATTGCACAGGTAATTCTGCTGATTTTGATTCTGCCCCAGGTAGTCTGGTTGGTACAGCAACTTTGTTTTTGAATAATGAAGTCGTGGATGTTATCACATTAGATGAGCCTCTAATTGAACAAATTGATTTGGAAAATGGGCCCCATCCATGTCCGGATGATTTAAATGTGTGTATTCAAAAAGGAACTTATGTTTTTCCGTTAAACTTAAGCCCTTCTCAAGATATTTATACAATATCTTATCAGCGTTGCTGTAGAAATGCTACTATTTCAAACATCTTTTCGCCGCAAAATACAGGGATGACATTTACGATTAATGTTACTCCCGAAGCTTTTGAATCGTGTAATAATTCACCAATATTTCAACAATCACCTTCACCAATAGCATGCGTTAATGAAGAGCTTAGTTTAGATGTTTCTGCAATTGATACAGAAAACGATGAATTAAGGTATTCCTTCTGTGCCCCTTTTACTGGAGGGGGTTTAGCGGGAACAGGTAATAATAGTGGTTCTGCTACAGATCCAAATGGAGTTGCACCTGACCCGGAAACAGCTCCGCCTTATGCGAAAGTGAGTTTTATCTCTCCAAATTTTTCAACAACAGCTCCTTTAGGAGAAGGAATCATTCTCAATGAGAATACAGGAATAATAAGTGGAATCCCTAAGGTGATAGGGCAGTTTGTTTTTGGTGTATGTGTCGAAGAATATAAAGATAATGTTTTATTGTCGACCATTCGAAGAGATTTTCAGCTAAATGTAGCTCAATGCGATACCCTGATAGCTCCGTGTAAGCCTCCGCTAGGAAGCATTGAAATATTTAATCGAAAGGAATTGAAAATAAGTCCGAACCCGACAAGTGCTTTCATAAATCTAAGTTTGGAAAATTCCTTAATAAAGAAGGTTGCTGTTTATAATCTTAAAGGGCAAATGCTAATGCAATTGAATCAAATAGAACAAATAGATTTATCAACTTTAGGCACTGGTATATATTTGATTGAAGTCTTCGATGATTTGGGAAACAGTCATCATCGAAAAGTTATAAAAAGTTAATTCTACTTTTTCATTATACCATACTGGCATCGTATTTTATAATCTTTAAACCTTTGTTCTTTTTTAAATACCTACGGATGATTCTTGTCGTTTCTGGGTAAGCAGGGTACAGTTTAATGGAGTCAACTAAAGTTTCTATGTAACTACCATTGGCATCCTTATCCACGTAGCCAAAGCCTTTGCATATTTTATCTTGGACAAGAATAACTGAGAGTTCTGCATCATTCCTACCTTTGTCTAATATAAAGAAGTCGTCTTGAAATACAGTCGATAAGCTTACCTTCGCTTGCTCAGCTCTTTCATTATAAGAAACTAAGTCTTCTTTTTTAACGCAGGCTCCATGACATTGGTGGATATGGTAGTTAAAGCAAGGCGTACTATTGTCTATACCACAATGATGCGCACATAATTCAAATTCTTCTCTGACACGAGACAAAAAACCTTTAGCAGAAGATTGTGAAGTATATTCCGAGATCATGTCGTAATCTCTCCTGTTCTTTTTATTGTTTTTCAAAACATTAAAACAAACGTAACCCGATTCATTATGATAGGCATAGATCATAAAAGGAAACTGTACTTGTCTCTGAGCATGATTTATATAAGGCTTCATTTCTTTGATGAGTTGGGACTCATAAAGTAAAGCGATTAATTCACTTCCAGTAAGTTCAAAAGAGATGTCGGTGACATGTCTTTGTAATTTTGCGGCTTTTTCAGAGGCTTTAGAAAAATGTTGGGCTACTCGTTTCTTAATGTTCTTACTTTTTCCAACATAAGCGACATCTCCATCCATGTCGTGAAAGAAATAAACCCCACACTCTTCAGGTAAAGCATGCAAAGTTTCGATGTCAAGATCTTTTGGGAGTCTTGACTCTTTAACGCCTAAATTGATGATGTCCTCAATGTTTTCAGCATTGTTTTCATTGTCCAAAATTCGTTTAAACAAATCAACAGTCGCTAAGGTATCACCCATTGCTCGATGTCTATTTTTAATGGGGATTTTGAAATGTTGTATCAATTTACTTAAGCCATGTCCTTTTAAAAAAGGAAAGGTCTGGCGACTGAGCCTCAAAGTGCAAAGTTGTTTTCTTGAAAAAGTATAACCAAGTCTCCCGAATTCTTCTCTTAAAAATAAATAATCGAACCTTACATTATGCGCCACAAAGATGGCTCCTTCTGTCATCTCCACGATCTTCTTTGCCACTTCATAAAACTTAGGAGCATCCACCAGCATTTCATCCTTAATGCCTGTTAACCTGGTGATGTTGTAAGGGACTCCACGTTCTGGATTAATCAAAGACTCCCATTTCTCTAGAATCTTCTCCCCATCAAAAAGGACGATAGCCACTTCGATGATTTTCTCCATCGAAGCTTTTCCTCCAGTAGTTTCTAAATCAACAACCGCGTATATTTTCTTTTTTTTCTCCATAATGCATAAAAAAAACGCTAGTAAGCTTTGCTCTTACTTGCGTTCTTCTTTTCGATAGGTGAATATAGCATTTAATGAGCGAGGAAAAAACATTTTACCATAATATTAATTTACTCATTTGTAAATTACCTGCTATATAATTCTTGTATTTTACGAAATCATTCAAGTTTTAAACTTACTTAAAACCTTATCTTTACATCTATAACATAATTAACCTAGCATACGACTTTAATACAATGAGTAAAATTCAATTTCTTTTTCTTTCAACCTTGCTTTGCTTCGCCTTGGCTTGTAATTCTAATGAAGCCAAACAAAAAACTAAGATTTACAAACCAGAGCCTACTCCTAAAATGCTTGTGGGAGCAGATGACCACAAAGCATATATGCCAATTCTAAAAGATAAAAAAATCGGAATGGTAGTTAATCAAACCTCAATGAAAGGGGAGACTCATTTAGTTGATTATTTTCAAAAAGAAAAATTGAAAGTTCAAGCAATTTTTTCTCCTGAGCATGGATTCAGAGGAAAGGCCGATGCAGGAGGTCAGATCAAAGATGGAATAGATGAAAAATCGGGACTACCTGTTTATTCCTTATATGGGAAAAGCAAGAAACCTTCTGCTGAACAAATGAAATCGATAGATATGATGATATTCGATATACAAGATGTTGGTGCAAGATTTTACACTTACATTTCTACACTGCATTATGTGATGGAAGCATGCGCCGAAGCAAAAATTCCTTTAATGGTAATGGACAGACCTAATCCAAATGGGCACTACGTTGATGGACCTATCATGGAAAAAGAATTTAGTTCATTTGTAGGAATGCACCCTGTTCCTATAGTGCACGGCATGACCATTGGAGAATATGCCCAAATGATAAATGGAGAAGGCTGGTTGACAAACGGTATAAAGTGCACACTAATCGTAATGAAGTGCCAGAATTACAATCATGAAGAAGACTATATTTTGCCAATTAAACCATCTCCAAATCTTCCAAATAACATAGCCATCAATCTTTATCCTTCCTTTTGTTTGTTCGAAGGAACTTCTGTAAGTGTAGGAAGAGGGACTGATAAACAATTTCAAATCATCGGTCACCCAAAATTTGATTCGACATATTACAACTATACTTTTATTCCCGTTCCAAAGGAAGGGGCAAGTAGTCCCAAGCATCAAGGTAAAGCATGTTATGGCCGTGATTATAGCACTTGGGATTTGTATCAGCTTCAAGAAAGGAGGACTTTATTTTTAACACCTTTATTAAAGGCTTATGAAAATTTTGAAAACAAAGACGAGTTTTTCAACAACTTTTTTAATAAGCTCGCTGGAAATTCCTCTTTGCAAGAGATGATTAAAAATGGAAACTCAGAATATGAAATAAAAAAATCTTGGAAACCTGGCCTGGTCAAGTTTCTGGAAATGAGGAAAAAGTATTTACTTTATTTCTCAAACTTTTAAGGTCACAGTAATCCAAAGTAAATTAAAATTAATGCTTAAAATCATACTTTCATTTTTATTCAACTTATTGTTTTTATTGACTTGTTTAGGACAATGGACATCAATGAACTCTGGTACTGATACTTGGTTAAGAGGAGTAGACTTTTATTCAGACACAGATGGAGTTGCGGTTGGGTATGAAGGAACAATTTTGTTAACCAATGATGGTGGAGAAAATTGGGAAACTATAGAATCAGGTGTCAGCGAGGATTTGCTTTCAGTTTCATTTGGTAGCCCTTCAGTTGGCATCATCACAGGAAATGCAGGTACTATTTTAAGAAGTACTGATGGAGGAAGAAGTTGGCAAAAAATAGAATGGAGTTTTGCTGCTACCTTGCATGAAGCTTATATGGTAAATGATGAATTTGGATTTATTGCTGGTGAAGCTGGGCAAAACTTAAAAACAGTGGATGGAGGTTTGAATTGGTTGCGGCTAAACCTATTTACATTCAACGGTAAGGTCTCTGTGTATTTTAATAACCCAGACGTTGGCTATTTTGTTGGAATAGGAGCGGAAGATGCCATAATGAAGACCAGTGACAGTGGTGTAAGTTGGTTAGCGCTAAATAACATAGCCATTGAAGAATTTACTTCTGTTCACTTTACAGACCTTAATCATGGTTTTGTTACTTCTATAAGAGGTGGACCTCATTTATTTAGATCGGAGGAGGGTGGAACGAATTGGCAAAGGTTTGATTTTGATGTTGATGGTGGTGTTTATTCTATAGATTTTTTAAATACCCAAAAAGGATTTATTTGTGGAGGATTTCCCGATAATGCCCTTATTTTGGAGACGAATGATGCTGGTGACAACTGGGAGGAGATAAACTTACCCATTAATGATCCATTATTTGATGTAGTTTATCTGGCAGAAGATTATGCTTTCGCAGTGGGTATGAATGGAAGCATTATTCGTTTGGGCGAAGTTCCGGTTTCTACAAATGAGCTCAGTAAAAAAGTTTCTTTTTCTGTTTATCCTAATCCATGTAGTGCTAGTTTGATGGTTAAGTCCAATGATCAAATAACATATGATTTATTTAGCTTGGACGGCAGCTTCATAAGCTCAGGTATTGCTGGTTCACATAAAGCGATAGACCTCGAAAATCTACAAGCTGGAATGTACATTATTAAAGTAGAAAATGAATTCGTGAAGTTTGTCAAACAGTGAAGTTTAATTAAATAGGTGTCTTAAGCTTAAAACTTTTTGTTCGGTTTTAAATCGCGAGTGTTAATGTATGCTGGGTAGATGATTTTTACGAGGTCTTCTACTTCGTATGCCCCATCAATGTGAAAATCGCCAATGCTGTTTCTTTTTAGCCTGGTTAAATAAGCGCCTGACTCACAGGCTTTTCCTAAATCATTGGCTAAGGATCTGATGTAGGTTCCTTTGCTGCAATCGACAATAAAATCCATGTTTGGAGCCTTATAACTGATCAATTCGAATTTTGAAATTTCAAGTTTCCTAGCTTTGACTTCGACCATTTCTCCTTTGCGCGCTTTTTTGTAAAGGGCTTCACCTCCAACCTTAATAGCAGAAAACATGGGGGGGATTTGTTCAATCTGTCCTCTAAATTGAACAAGTTTTTCCTCAATGAGTGTTTCAGTAATATGAGTGGTGGGGAAGGTTTCATTAGCTTCAGTTTCGGCATCGTAAGATGGGGTGCTCTCCCCAAACTTTATGGTGCCCTCATACTGTTTAGGAAGCCCAGTTAAGTCCTCTAATTTTTTAGTAAACTTCCCTGTAGCAATAAGTAGTAAGCCTGTGGCAAGAGGGTCCAACGTTCCAGAGTGGCCCACTTTTATCTTTTTAAGATTCAACCTCTTTTTTAAGGCATAGCGCAATTTATTGACTACGTCAAAAGAAGTCCAGCGAAGTGGTTTGTTGACCAAGAGGAGTTGCCCCTTAAGGTATTCTTGAGGATCTTTTGGAAGATCTTTTTTCATGTTAATTTTCTAAAAGTTTGAATCCAATTGCAAAGATTCCAACTGCAAAACAGTAATATGAAAAGTACTTTAATTGACTATTTTTAACAATTTTTATCATCCAAGTACAAGCAAATAATCCAGTCAAGAAAGCAGCTAGAAAACCTAAACCCAACTCTAAAGTCGAAGAACTATCGAATTTCAAATCTGCGTCTAAAATGTCTTTAGCAACTTTTCCTAAGATTAATGGTACTACCATTAGAAAAGAAAATTTAGCAGCTCTTGTTCTATCAATGCCCAATAACACCGAGGTAGATATTGTAGCTCCTGATCTAGAAATCCCTGGCATGATCGCTAGGGCTTGGGATATACCGATTATAATCGAATGGACAAAGCTGACTTTTTTCTTCGTGTTTTTCGCTCTATCAGCAAGAAAAAGTAAAACTCCAGTTAGAAGCAACATACAGCCAACTAAAATTATTTGTTTATCAAATAAGGTCTCCATTTGTTCTTCAAATATAATCCCAACCATTGCAGCAGGAATCATTGAAAGAATGATTTTAATAGAAAAATCCCACTGCTCATTTTTTTGGAAACCATTTTTTGAGAATGCACTGAAAAGGCCTTTAAAAATTTCTGCGACGTCTTTCCTAAAAACAAGGACAGTACTTAAGGCTGTCGCCAAATGCAAGACTACCGTTAAGAAAATACTTTCTTCAGCGGTACCAGTATAACCTAAAAAATATTTAGCTAATTCTATGTGACCAGAACTACTTACAGGTAAAAATTCAGTTAAACCTTGGATGATTCCAAGAACAATCGATCTTATGATCTCTGACATACGAAGAGGTAAATATTATTTCTTAAAGATGGCATAAATTTGTACCCCTAGACCAGCTAAGATTAGTATTGGAGCTACAGTGGTAATTCTCCAATTGTAGATAACATTCGGGTCCCAAACATTCGGATCCTCATTGTTTCCACCTAGCATCATCACAAAACCTAATGCCATCAAACCTAGACCAATGCCTATCCATTTGAAGTTTTCTTTATTAAAAGGCATCTCAACGGCTTCAGCTCTATAGCTTGACTTAGCTACTTTTGACTTCTTCACAACTACCTTTTTTTTCTGGGGAGTATTCTGAGTACTTCCACCTCCTTTGTTATCAGTAGTTTTGACGATCTTTTTCTTTTTTAATTTATCTTTTGCCATTGTTTTTATTGGATATCTACCGCTAATTTACGGTAATTTGTTAAAATTGGTTAGTTATTGTCAATCCTTTGATAAATGTTAACAGATTTAAATGAATCATTTGGATTAACTTTAATAGAGTTCTTCTGTTTTCAAGCCTAAAAACTTCCTCACAATCCAATAAGTAGATAAGTAAGTAATGCATACACCTAACCACATCATGAATAAGTAAATGACCAATACAGATTCAAATTTTATAAATTGCTTCGATTCAGGAATGCTGTTCCAAAGCCACAATAAAAATAATTGAACAAAGGAAATCGCAATGACACCACTTATCAAGCCATTGATGACACCGTCCTGTAAAAAAGGTCTGGAAATAAATTTCCAAGTTGCACCAACAAGTTGCATTTGCTTTATGATAAATCTCTTATTTCTTATCGAAAGACTCACCGTTGCATAGATCAAGGTGATGGCCAAGATTAGGAATATTACTCCTAAGAATAGTGAAAACATTTTCATTTTAGATAAACCAGATTCAATTATTTTTGCAAAATTATCTTGATAGTAAACATCAGCAACGAGTTCATGCTTTTGCAATGTTGTCGAAATAATTTCTAAGGATGACTTATTCATTTCTTTAGCTTCTAAACCAAAAGTAATGACATCAAAAAGAGGGTTTGTATTTTTTAAGAGTGCCAGATCTGCTCCAAACTCATCTTGCATACTAATGAGTGCATCTTTTTTTGAAATGTAATGGATGCTTGATTGCTTAATTTTGGGAATTTTATGGATAATATTAAAAACATCGTCTTTTTGTTCCATCCTAAAAGAAGGAACCAATTCGACTACAACTTTGACTTTTTCTTTGAGAAAGGTTAAGCTTTGATTGCCGTAAATAAAGGTAAAACATAAGATTCCCACTATGAAAAGGACAGAAGATACACTTAATACAATGTATAATCGATTTGGTTTATATCCTTTTATATTTTTCAAAGTGATTTTTGTGTGACTAAAAGTAATAAATATTCTAAATTGGGGGTTCTATCGAAGCATTTAAGTTGTTTTATGATAAAACTTATCAGTTGTAAGATTTTGATTTTTAGCGTCCTATTCACTTTAGGGCATGGTTTAAAGGCACAGTCACATTTAAATAATGCCTCTTTTGAAGGGCAGGCTCAAGACGCAACAATGCCTTCAGGATGGTTCGCTTGCGAAAAAGGTACCACGCCTGATATCTTACCAGGATTTTGGGGGGTAGTCACTGAAGCTTCTGAAGGAGAAACATTTATGGGGCTCATCACCAGAGAAGACGGAACCTTTGAATCTATTGGACAAAGACTTCAAAAATCGCTTCAAAAGGACCTGTGTTACGAATTTGAACTGGACCTTTGTCGTTCTAATACATATGAAGGGTATAATTTTCCAATTCGAGTCATTATTTGGGGCGGCAAATCAAAATGCAGTAAAGACCAAATCCTATTTGACTCTCCTACAATAGAACACACAGATTGGAAGACTTATCAAGTAAAATTTGAGGCAAAAACGAAAATCAAATATTTAATCATTGAAGCTTACTTTGGCCACGGACTTATGTTTAAATACAAAGGGAATGTACTTATCGATGCTTTGAGTAGGATAAAAGTCTGTACAAGAGCTTAATGGTTGAATATCATTAGCCTTTTCCCTATTTTCGCGCTTCATATAAGAAAAACAGCAAATGAGGTTTGATCATCAATCCATTGAAAATAAGTGGAAAAGAAATTGGGAAAGAGATAAGATTTATAAAGTCAAAATAGATCAATCAAAACCAAAATATTATGTCTTAGACATGTTTCCATATCCTTCAGGTTCTGGACTTCATGTTGGCCATCCTTTGGGATATGTAGCTTCAGATATTTTCAGTAGGTATAAGCGTCTCCAAGGTTACAACGTTTTGCACCCAATGGGCTTTGATTCTTTTGGTAGACCAACAGAAAATTATGCCATTGAAAACAACATCCATCCTGCCGTAGTTACAGAAAATAACATGGCTACTTATAAAAAACAATTATCAAATCTTGGTTTTTCCTTTGATTGGGACAGGCAAGTTTACACCTCAGATCCCAGTTACTACAAATGGACCCAATGGATTGTGGTGCAATTGTATAATCATTATTACGATCTGAAATCTAATAAGTCAAAAGCTATAAAAGATCTAGTTGCCATTTTTGAAAAAGAAGGTAATGTTAATGTAAAAGCCTTTACAAGCCAAGAAGAATCTTTTGATGCGAATGCATGGGCTTCTTTCAATAAAAAAGAGAAGCATGATGTTTTAATGAATTATAGGCTTGTTTACAAAGGATTAGGTTACGTCAACTGGTGTGAAGATGAAGGAACCGTTTTGTCAAATGACCAAGTCAAGGACGGCCGTTCTTTAAGGACCAATGCTGTTGTTGAACAAAGACCAATGGTTCAATGGTTTCTAAGAATTACTGCTTATGCTGATAGGCTCCTTGGTGATCTAGAAACCATAGATTGGTCAACGGCGCTCAAAACTTCTCAATCGAATTGGATTGGAAGATCTGAAGGAGCCAGCATTAATTTTAAAATTGTTGGTTCTGAAGATCATATAGAGGTATTCACTACGAGACCCGATACAATTTATGGGGCTACTTATATGGTTTTAGCGCCCGAACATGAATTGGTACAAAAAATTTGTGCTGATTCTCACAAAGAAAAGGTAGAAGAGTATGTTGCTTACGTAAAAGCAAAATCTGAATTAGATAGAATGGCTGAAAAGGAAGTGACAGGAGTACCTATTGGAGCTTTTGCCATCAATCCTTTTACGGAAGAACAAGTTCCAATTTGGATAGGGGAGTATGTTTTGAAGGATTATGGAACGGGAGCTATCATGGCTGTCCCAAGTGATGATGAAAGAGATTTTAATTTTGCTACAAAATTTGATTTACCTATTGTAAAAGTTGTCGACAAATCCGGACATCCTGGTGCTGGACCTCATGATAAATTGGGGACTTTAATCAATTCGCCATTGATCAATGGAATGGAAGTTAAAGAAGCCATAACTTTCATCTGTAAAAAGGTTGAAGAGATGAAAATAGGTAAAGCTGGTGTTAACTATAAGTTACGAGATGCCAACTTTTCTAGACAGAGGTATTGGGGAGAACCCTTTCCAATTGCATTTGATTCAGATGGACTTTCATATACTTTAAATAAAGAAGACTTGCCCTTAGAGTTGCCCTCAACTTCAGATTTTATTCCAAGTAAAGATGGACGTTCACCCTTGTCTAAAATTGAATCATGGGTGAATTTGCCGAATGGGCATAAACGCGAAACGGACACGATGCCAGGTGTAGCAGGTTCTTCTTGGTATTATCTGAGGTATATGGATCCTTGGAATAATGAAGCAATGGCAAGTGATGAAGCAAAAGATTATTGGCAAGATGTTGACCTATACGTGGGAGGATCTGAGCATGCTGTCGCTCATTTACTTTATGCTAGGTTCTGGCATAAATTTTTATTTGACATTGGACAAGTTCCAACGAACGAACCATTTAAGAAGCTCATCAATCAAGGGATGATTCAAGGAGGTATTGAATTTATTTATTTGATGAAAAACTTAAAAGATGGACACCATCATTTTTTATGTGCTGGCCTAGTTGCCCAAATGAATGATGTTGAAGTGACGCCAATTCCCATAAAAATAGGATTCGTTAAAGAATATGGCGCTAAGAATTCTTTCTTAAACTTGGAAGGAATAAAAAGTTTCATCGATTGGAGACCTGCTTACAAGGATGCAATATTTGAATGTAGTAAAGGAATTTTTCATAAAAATAAATTCACTCCAAAATCTGAAGAAAATAGTGATGCAAAATTAGTTACTCATTCGGAGATCGGTAAAATGTCTAAATCAAAACATAATGTGATCAACCCAGATGATGTTGTGGAAGAACATGGAGCAGATGCTTTTCGAATGTTCGAAATGTTTTTGGGACCGATTGAGCAATCTAAACCTTGGGACATCAACAGCATAGGTGGTGTCAGCAAATTTGTAAGAAGATACTGGGCTTTATTTTACGATCAAAATGAAAAGTATTTGGTCACAGAAGAAGATCCAAATCAGGAAGAATTAAAACTTCTGCACTCAACTTTGAAAAAAGTGAAGGACGATATCGAAAGGTTTTCTTTTAATACATGTGTCTCTGCATTTATGGAAGCAGTGAATGGGCTAAAAAAGATGAACTGCAGTAAAAAAGCCATTTTACAGCCTTTAACCATAGCATTAGCTCCTTTTGCACCATTCATTACAGAAGAATTATGGGAAATTTTAGGAAATAATGGATCTATTCATAAAAGTACTTTTCCTACCATTGATGAAAGCATTCTTGTTGAAAATACGATCGCATATCCAATCAGCGTCAATGGCAAAAAAAGAGCTTTATTAGACTTTCCTGTGGATGCTTCCAAAGAAGAAATGGAAAGGCAAGCACTTGATTTAGAGGCGATTAAAAAACATATTGAAGGGAAAGAAGTTAAGAAAATCATTATTGTGCCTAAACGTATGATCAATATTGTAGTGGCTGGATAAAACCATACATAGGTATAAATTTATAATCTGTTGGTTTTAAAGATTGAGAAACTCTATTTTCTATGGATTTTTCCATATTTTGTTAAGGTTAATGTCCAGTAATCAAAAGCTTTGATCAATTTAAGACACTTAGCTTTTGACCGAACAAACAAAAACTATTATTCCTGGCATAAAGATTACGGAAGAATCTAATTTATGAGTTCAACTTTCAAGAGTTTCATAGTGATTCAGCTATTGTTGTTGATGGCGTTCAGCAGCATAATACCAAATGAACTTTCTGCATTCAGTACATCTCCTGTTTGTGGGCTCAACATTCCTATCCCAGAAGATAACTGCACCCAAGGCTTGTCGCATGTCATGCCTAGTTTTACTAGTGGTTCTGTTCTTGGTTACGATGTGGAACTAAGTGAACTCAGAATAATAATTGAACACGAATGGGAATTGGATTTAAGGATGTACCTGGTTTCACCGAGTGGAACAAGAGTGACCTTGTCGATAGAAAATGGAGTTTCTGGTACTGAAAGTGATTTTGGTAACATTGATGTCCCGAATTGTGAGTCCTTTACTGCTTTTACTTCTGATGCATGTTTAGCTAGATATAAAATTAACGACCCATTTATAGTTGGAAATTTTATTGGTAATTTTTTTCCAGAAGGAGATTTTGCTGACTTCGATGGAGAAAATCCAAATGGGAATTGGACTTTAGAAATTTGTGATAAAATTTCTGGTTCTAGTTCTGGAACGCTTGAATTTGCCGAACTCATTTTCAAACCTATTTACTGTTATGAGCCTTCAAATGTGAGCGCTTCTAACATTGGCTTCAATACGGTAGATTTAAACTGGATACCAAGCACTCCAGGAGCTAATGTTTTAATTGAAATAGTTGATCATGAAGCCATGCCCGGCACAAGTAATTTTAGTCCATCGGGAGGAGCTATTTATTATAGCAATAATGGCTCATTTAGTGTGCCTAATTTGGATCAATCAAAGCGATATGACATTTACTTACGGGAATCTTGTGTCGCAGGAAACTTCAGCAAAAACACTTGTGTACTAAGTATTCAAACCAATTGTTTTACAAACAGCTTAACTGCTTATGAAGGATTCGATAATCAAACGAGTTGTGAAGGAGCGTGTGGCGTTGTCTGTCCGATTGTAGGGATGTGGTCAAACACAAGCGATGATAATTTTGATTGGTTGGTTTATCAAGGCGCAACAGAAAGTGATATGACTGGACCTTCTTCTGATTTCTCCGGCAATGGAAAATACATCTACATAGAATCGACGGACCCAAATTGCAGAGAAGAAAATTTTGCGATTTTGGAATCAAATTGTATGTACTTAAATAATCTGAGCAACACTTCTTGCCACATGTCTTTTCGGTACCACATGAATGGTTTTACCATTGGTCATCTTCTTTTGCAGATTCAAATACAAGGAAGTTCAGATTGGATCAGCATTTGGTCGGCATCGGGAGATAAGGGAGATGAGTGGTTTAGAGCATGGATAAATTTATTTTCTTACAATAATTCTTTTGTGAAATTTAGATTCTATTCTTATGGAGCTTTCAATACGACTGGAGATATAGCTTTAGATGACATTAGTTTTTATGGACCAGTTGATAATGGAACACCAAGTTTTGTGTTTTTTGAAGACCATGATTTTGATGGTTTTGGAAATCCAGCTGTCAGTATTAGCTCTTGCGGTAACCTCGCACCGGCTGGTTTTGTAAACAATGCCGGAGATTGTGATGATGAAAACAATAGTGTATATCCTGGAGCCCCAGAAATAACCTGTAACGGTTTAGATGATAATTGTAGCGGAATGGCAGATGATTCATTTATTCCAGAACCTACAGTTTTTTACCAAAGCATTTGTTCGAATGAGAATACACCTATTTCTGTTTTTTCACAACCCTTAGGAGATTTGTATTGGTATAGGGATAATGCTCAAAATGAATTGATTGGAGTTGGCTCAAATTTAAATACGAGTTTAAATCCAGGATTGAATACGATTTACGTAAAAGATTCTGTGACTTACGGGCCTGGTTTAAAAATTACAGAAATACAGTTAGATGATCCTTATCAATTAGAACTGCAAAGTGTCGGTGTAGCTGGTGATTACTCAGATTGGAAAGTTATCATAAACAGTAAAGTTGCAGGTACAAGTATCAATGACTTCGTCCAAACCATTTGGGAATTAGGACCAATGGAAAGAGATGAAATAGTCATGCAAAAGAACACAGATTGGAATCCAGCTATTTTTTGGTTAAGTAATTTAACAGGATGGGCTATGCTCATAGACGACCAAAAAGAAGTGAGAGACATTGTTTTTTGGAATTGGAATTTTATGGAGATGCAGTCGTTCAACATAGCTTTCGAAGGGGTCCAATACGATCTAAGCAAAGTACCCTGGTGGGGCCCAGCTATGGAGATTGGTACTTGCGGAAGAACTTCTATCGCCTTAGTAGGAGACAAAGAAAACAATTCTAGCGAAGATTATTCTTGTGGGATAAGCAGTCTTGGTGCTGAAAATTTAGCCTTAAATTATAAAACACAATGCAGCAGTAATTTGGTTTCTGTTGCCGTTGAAGTTTTAGAAGCTCCCATTGTTATTGTAGAACTGGATGCTGATCCATGTGCAAGCTCAAACATAACTTCTGCCATTGACATTCAAGTATTTGGTAGTGGAGCTCCCTTTTCATATTTGTGGAGTAATGGTAGTATTTCTGAAGATCAAATCAATCTACCACCTGGAAATTATTCTTTGACTGTAACAAGCGTCAATGGTTGTAGCACCATTATTGAAGAAATTAGTATTGGTCAGAATTCAGCAACCTTCGATGCTTTTACAAATGAATTGAATAATGTAAGCTGTTTTGGAATAAATGATGGGATGGCTGTTGTTGAAGTTACAGAAGGTACCCCACCATTTCAATACAATTGGAGCATTGGTGTTGAAGTAGATAAAAATGAAGAAAAAGATACCTTACAAAATCTTCCTGCAGGAGATTTTAGTGTAACAATTACTGATAATAATGGCTGTACCAGTGAAACTTCTTTTACCTTAACTGAACCAGAAGAATATTCTATAGAAATAGACTTAGGTATCCCGGCTTGTCAAAATACTATTGATGGTTCTATCTCAATTAGTGTAAATGGTGGAACTCAGCCTTATGATTTTTATTGGAGCAATGGTTTTGTAGGTTCTCCAATCTTACAGAACCTGTCTTCCGGTGCATATAGCTTGACCATTGAAGATGCAAATGGATGCTTATTTTTTACTGATGAAATTTTATTATTCCCAGATCAGGATACCATTAATGCTGAAATCTTATACAGTTCAGATGTTTCATGCTTTGGTGATTCTACTGGTTATATTGAAGTACAAGTGATTGGAGGAGAAAAGCCACTTTATTACAATTGGAGCAATGGGCAGGACCAACAAGACTTGGAAGAAGTTCCTGCGGGTATGTATTCCTTGACGATTACGGATGCAAATGGTTGTACTTTTTCAATTGATGATTATGAATTATTCCAGCCAGTTGAACCGTTGACTTATGAATTTAGCACGATATCTACTTCTTGTTTAGGAATGTGTGACGGTTCTGTTTTGCTTACCGCAAATGGTGGAGTTTTGCCTTATACTTTAGAATGGGGAAATGGAGGGAGTGATAACCTTCAAAATGATTTATGTAATGGCTTGATAGGATTAACTATAACAGATGGTTTCTCTTGTGTGTTAGAAGGTTCTGACATTTTCATTGATAGCGAAGAAGGTGACATCTCAGCTTCGGTTATGACGGATTCTGTTCTGTGTTTTGGTCAAGCTAATGGTGGGATTAGTTTAGAGGTAATTGGAGGTGTTGAGCCTTATAGTTTTGATTGGGATAAAGCTCCTGATGTAGAAGACCCACAGTCTTTGATAGCAGGCGTTTATAATTGTACAGTGACTGACGACATAGGCTGCCAATATGTTATAAAAGATGTGACCATACCTGGACCTTTAGACATTGAAATAGAATTGTTAAATGCTTTAGGCTCGAATGTTGGCCAATCTGAAGGGGCATTGGAGGTTGCAGTACAAGGAGGAACTTCGCCTTATTTAATCAATTGGTATAATGCCCAAAATGCTTGGCTAGGTCAAGGAGAAAAAATAGAAGGATTAAATCCTGGTGTTTATAGAATCCAACTCATTGATTTTAATGGATGCATGGATGAGTTGAGAGACTTAAGAGTAGAAAATTTAACTTCATCATATGGCTTAATTAATACTGATCAAATTCAAATTTTTCCTAATCCTGTAAAAGGGCATTTAAATTATGAAATTGAATCGAATGAAAGCATTGATGATTTAACGGTTAAAGTAAGCAACGCTATAGGCCAAAAATTAAGTGTGCAAAAGCATCATAGCAACATTGGTTTACTCGATCTAAAAGATTTAGTTGAAGGCTATTACATAATTGAATTTTGGTCCAAAGATGTTCTTTTAGGAGTCAAAACTTTTATAAAACTGTAGATAGGCCTGATCTACTGCACTAGCATTTAATCAATTACTTTAAAAGTTGTCCGTCTATTTGCTTGATGTTGATTTTCATCGCAATCATCACAATTACAATTTACAGCTAGGGAGTTTTCACCATAACCAATTGCTGTCAACCTATCTGTTTGAATGCCTTTTTTGATGAGGTAATCTACAGCGGATTGCGCTCTTTTTTGGGAAAGACTTAAGTTATAAGCATCTTTTCCTCTGCAATCTGTGTGTGAAGCTAATTGAATTTTTATGGTAGGATTTTGCGAAAGCATCAAGTATAATTTGGATAGAGTAGGCTCAGCATCTGTTCTGATTAACCATTTGTCGTAATCGTAATAAATGTTTTCTAAAACAATCTCTTTGTCTTTATAAATCTTATCTAAAACAATTTCTAATTCAAATTTTTGAACTGGATTCTTGTCGTCTTTAGCAATTCCTTTAGTGCTAAAGGATCCATTTTTATTTAGGTAATTGTTTTTTGAGGCGAAAAAATAATAATCACTTTCTTCTTTTAGTTCGATGGTAAAGGAAGATTTATTGTTAGCCTTTACCTTTTGAGTTTTAGCATTATTCTCCTTCATGTCTAGCAAGGCAGCTGAGATAGGTCTCTTTCCTAAAACTTTACTGTTCGGGTCTTTTTCGTTTTGTAGAATCTTTTCTACCACAAAAACTTCCAACATGATTTTATGTTCAATGGCTTTAACTTTAGGTTTTTCTTTGATCACCACAGGAGGTTCTTCAACAACTTTAGGAGGCGGGTTTATTTTTGTAAAGGTATAAACATCGTCGTTCCCTTCTCCTAGTGGTCTAGAACTACAGAAATAACCTTGTTGTATGATTTCTGTTCCTTTGGGATTTATCCGATCCACAATAAAACCAAAATCATCATGACCTGAATTAATTGGGGGCAATAAGTTTTGGACTGCTGTCCATTTTTTTTCATTTTGCAAAAAAGTTTTAAACACATCTAATCCGCCCATTCCGGTATGCCCATCAGAAGCAAAATAGAGGGTATCACCATCAAGAAATGGAAATTTTTCATCTGATTCTGTGTTAATACTCCTACCTAAAAGTCTTGGTTCTTTCCATCCTTCTTCTCCCAATTCCGAAGCATAAATGTCGTATCCTCCCCATCCATCAGGATCATTTGAAGAGAAGAAAACAATTTTACCTGCATGATGAAAAGTAGGGTGCCCATAATTTACACCTACTTTAGTAAACTCAGCTACCCGTGCTTCTGACCAATCACCTTCTATAAGTTCGCTGTAATATAATTTGCAAAAGTGGTCAGCTTTATCTTCCCCGCTACAGCGAGTAAAGATCATTAGGTCTTGGCTTTTGTTGAAACTTAAGGTCCCTTCGTTATTGTTTGGAGTATTAATACTTTCTAGAAGGCCATTCAACTCTTCATTATCGGATTCAGATGCATATAAATCTGAAAATCGATTACCAGTCCATTTGTATACTTCTTCTTCATTGGTAGAACCCTTGTCTGAAGTATAAATAACACTACCATCTCTGTAAATATAAGGGCCATATTCCGCTGAAGAAGAATTAAAAGGAGAAGCTTTTATTTTATAAGCGTTGTCGTTTTCGTTTTTCTTCCAGCCCATAGCGATGTCGCAAGAAGAAATATCTTTTCTAAATTCATATGGGCTTCCTAACTCTATACCTAGTTCTTTGAATGCTGCTTTTGCTTCTTCATACCTTTCGGCTTTTTTAAGAGAAGTTGCATAACCTTTTAATGATTCGATGCCATAACCATTGTCATAAGCAGTTTTATACCATTCGATGGCTTGATCATTTTGGAGCGTGCGATCAAAAGATTCTGCTAGCATGTATGCAAGCTTAGCCTTATTTAGTTGGCTTTTTTCTGATTGATATTCTTGGGGTAACATTTTGATGGCTAATGAAAACTGCTTTCTGTCGTAAGCAGTAGAACCATCGTTGATCTTTTGCATATACGTGCAGGATCCTACGAAAAGCAATATAAATAAGATTGTTAAAGCTCTCATGTAATGGAAATAGGTTTTTTACAAGAAAATTAAGGCTAGAAAGCCTTATAAATAAACGCCAAATCAAAAGTTTATGTTGCATTAGAAAACTGGAGCAAACGAATCTTCAAATTCTCGTATTCAAAAGTTCTACTCCTTCGGTGCGAATTTAATACAATTGTATTAAACTGTAAGTAATGATAATTGATTAGAAAATTGAGTATTACCCTTATGAAGAAAGGATTTACAACATGAATAGGGTAGAAAATAAATGAATAAAAGAAATATTTGACCGCAGCTTCTTTATTAACTAAATTGTGGTTCAATAACCTATCGAAATTGCTTACCCCTTTTGTCCTCCTGAATAACCACCCACTTTTAGTTTGAGTTCTAGTTCAATTACTGAGCGAATTAAATCAGCTAATGTTTTTGAAAAAGAACTCGAACTTATTATTTTTCTATAAGCGCTTTGATGGCTAAAAATGGTTGAATCATATTTCCTGTTCTTTGTGCATCTTTTACCTTCATTCCTGTAGAAGATAGAATTTTGTATGCTGCTTCGGTATCAAGATCTGGGTCTAAAGCTTTCATCATACCAAGTAATCCAGCCACTTGTGGGGTTGCCATTGATGTTCCGCTGAATGCGGCATATTTGTTATCAGGTATGGTAGAGTGTATTTCGACCCCAGGTGCTGAAATACCCATGCTGACATCATTGATAAAATTTGAAAAAGCAGCTTTGGATAAATCCTTGTCTAAGGCTGCTACTGTAATGACGCCAGGTGTATTTGCAGGAGCATAAAATTTTGCGTTTGCATTGCTGTTACCTGCGGCTACGACAACTATTGCTCCTTTTTTATTTGCATACTCAACGGCTTCTTTATAAGCCTTTTGAGCTTTGTCAGTTGATCTACCACCAAGGGACATAGAAATGACATCAGCACCGCTATCTGCGGCTTTAATGATTCCACTAATAATCCCATTTTGTGTTCCTCCACCATAAGATTGTAAAACCTTCACACTTGTAATTTTGACAAAATTATTGTTTGGAGCTAAGGATGCGATTCCGATCTTATTATTGGTTACTGCGCCAGCGACACCTGCACAATGAGTACCGTGTTTGTTACCATCTGAATCTGACTTTTTGTCTATGCTCTTATAATTTGCTGAAAGATCTTCATGTTTTGCATCAACCCCAGTATCAAGAATGGCAATCAATGCTTTTTTCTTAGGTTTTATTTTTTTTGTACTTAAATACGTATAAAACTTATCGATTTCTAACTTATCTATGCCCCATTGTAGGTTGATGTCAGGGTCATTTAATCCGAATTTTCTATTTGTTCTCTGGATGGTGGCATGCTCTAGATTAGGAGTTTTGATAAATTCATTGTTCTCAACCCATTCTACACCTTTAAGTTTCTTTATTATTTTGGCATAATGATCTTTTCTTGCTTCTAATTCTATAGGAATGTTTAGGGTATAGTAATCATCAAGATCTGTGATTTCTGGAGAAGAAGGATTGAATGCCTTCTTTAAAACCAAACCATTTTCTGCAGCAAAAGACATAATGCTTTCTTTTGATTCTCCATCAAAAATTTCAATCAATAAGTCCTCTCGATCAATTTCTTCTTGATTACCATTGACATTAAAATCTTTTCCTAGTCTATGATTCTCAAAATCGGTGAAGAATAAATAGGCTCCAACTATAGAAAAGGAGGCTGCTGCTATGGTCAATAAGAAATTTGATTTAGTAGATTTTATCAATAAAGAAGCTAATCCTAGAATTAGGAAATCTTTCAAGATATGAACTGCTTTTGCTTCAAATGTAGTGTGGAAGGAGAATAAGCCTATCATGTAAGCGATGATGGCAATAGTAAAGAAAAACCTAAATATTCCTTCAGATTTGGTTCCCTCTCTATTTTGCCAGAGCATGAGAGAGATAAGTGCTACAGCGAATCCAATTGGATAAAGCATTTAGGTTTGATTTATAAAAAGTAATCTAGTTTTATTTCAAAGTACAATAAAGGCTTATCTCAGGTAATTTAATAGAAATATAGACTAAATGCATTGGAATATAGAGTAAAAGACATATTTGGGGATTAATCTAAGTTTTTTAACCACGAAACTATGTGAACACTCTCTTGTTTTAGAAAAGATTTTATTTTTGCAGAAATATTAAATTAATAAGAAAAATGGCAGAAAAAGTAAAATGTCTTATCATTGGTTCAGGTCCTGCAGGTTATACTGCAGCAGTCTATGCGGCAAGAGCTGAGTTAGCACCTGTATTGTATACTGGTGCTGAAATGGGAGGTCAATTAATGATTACCACGGATGTAGAAAATTACCCAGGTTACCCTGATGGTGTGATGGGACCTCAAATGATGGAAGACTTTAGAAAACAAGCCGCCAGATTTGGGACTGACATTAGAATGGGAGTCATAAAAGAGGTTGACTTTACGGGGCCAATTCATAAAGCAATTGCTGATGATGGAACTGAGATTCTTGCAGATTCTATCATTATCAGTACAGGCGCTAGTGCTAAGTGGTTAGGCATAGAATCTGAGCAAAAGTTTATGAATAAAGGCGTTTCTGCTTGTGCAGTTTGTGATGGCTTTTTCTTTAAAGGCTTAGATGTTGCGCTTGTAGGTGCTGGAGATACTGCAGCAGAGGAAGCTACTTATTTAGCTAAACTTTGCCCTACTGTGCATATGTTCGTTAGAAGAGATGAAATGAGAGCTTCGAAAATAATGCAAGAAAGGGTAAAAAACACCGAAAATATTATCATTCATTGGAATACCTCTACGGAAGAAATCTTAGGAAATGAGGAAGTTGAAGGAGTGAGGGTAGTCAACAATAAAACCGGTGAAAAGAAAGAAATTCCAGTTAAAGGTTTTTTCGTTGCCATTGGCCACAAGCCTAATACTGACATGTTTAAGGGCTGGTTAGATATGGATGAAACTGGATACTTAATTTGCAAGCCAGATACTGCAAAAACGAACATTGAAGGTGTTTTCGCAAGCGGTGACGCCAGAGATAAAGTCTATAGGCAAGCAGTTACTGCAGCTGGTACGGGTTGTATGGCAGCTTTGGATGCAGAAAGGTACCTCACGGAAAAAGGATTGATTTAAGATCTATTAAGAACCAGCAAGCTTTATTTATGCTTAATATTCAGTTAATTAAAGGTAAATGAAATTAAATTGGCTATTTTTGATGGCTAATATTTGAAAATAAAAGAACAAAACGATGATTGCTACAAAGACAAAAACCCGATTCAGAACGGGAGTATTATGGGGTCAAGAAGTCACTGATCTTCTTAATTATGCCAATGAGAATGACTTTGCACTACCTGCAGTAAATGTAGTGGGAACCAATTCTGTAAATGCAGTGCTTGAAACAGCTAGAGAAATGAATTCTCCTGTAATGATTCAATTCTCGAATGGTGGAGCAAGCTTTTTTGCTGGAAAAGGAATGACTAATGAAAATCAGGAAGCTTCAATTTTAGGGGGTATTTCTGGTGCAATGCATGTCCATACTATGGCAAAGGCTTATGGTGTTACTGTAGTCTTACACACCGACCACTGTGCAAAAAAATTATTGCCTTGGATAGATGGTCTTCTAGAAGCAGGCGAGAAATTTTATAAGCGAAGAGGTTATCCTTTGTATTCATCACATATGCTTGATCTTTCTGAAGAACCAATAGAAGAGAACATTGAAATATGTAAGGAATACTTAAAGAGAATGGACAAACTGGGGATGACCTTGGAAATTGAATTAGGAGTCACAGGAGGAGAAGAAGATGGAGTAGACAATACAAACATCGATAGTTCAAGATTATACACTCAGCCAGAAGAAGTTTCATATGCCTACAATGAACTCATCCAAATCTCAGATAAATTTACAGTAGCTGCAGCATTCGGAAATGTTCATGGTGTATACAAACCTGGTAATGTTGAATTGAAGCCTGTTATTCTTAAAAATTCTCAAGATTTTGTAAAAGAAAAATACAAGACAAAGGACAATCCAATCAACTTTGTTTTTCATGGAGGATCAGGATGTACACGTGAAGAGATCAGAGAAGGTATAAAATATGGAGCCATAAAAATGAACATTGATACCGATATGCAATGGGCCTTTTGGGATGGGGTGAAAAATTATTATGAAGGTAAGAAGGATTATATGCAAGGTCAGATAGGAAATCCAGATGGAGATGATAAGCCTAACAAAAAAAATTATGATCCGAGAAAATGGTTAAGAGCTGGAGAGGATTCTTTCGTGAAAAGGTTGAAGACTGCTTTTGAAGATCTTAATTGTGTCAATAGAAACGTATAATTAATTTATCTACAAAATCAGGTTCTAATTGATGAACTAAAATTAGCTTGCCCCTTTTTTGGAGCAGGCTGATTCTAGTTTAAGAGAACCCTTCTATAGCTTTCTTTTAGCCAGTTTCTTAACAAAGTGATATCACTTATTAAACTTAACAGGAGATAATGGATTCTTAGCTATTTTTAGCATAACTTATTTCATAGCACCAATTATCATGTACATGCCCTTTTACAGATCGAATCTATTTAAATTTCTTTTTTTAATCACTCTTTTTGTCACCTTTAGTAATCAAGTAGAAGCCCAAATCATCAGACTTTTTACTCAAGCTGAAGTAGACAATTTTGATCCAAGTATTACGGTGATCGATCGATTGTACATCGAAAAAACAGACATTGAAAATCTAGATGGGTTAATAAATCTGACGGAAATAAATACATTTTTAGCCATTAATGAAAATGATAATTTAACAAGCATTTATGGTTTAAGAAATCTAGTGCATGGTGGGAGGATCATAGAAATTCATGAAAATCCGATGTTGACCAATATTGATGGCTTAGAAAAGATCACAGAAATAGAACAACAAATTTCGATTAGAGAAAATCCAAATTTATTGAATGTTGATGGTCTCATCGGTGCAGGAAAACTTGGCGGGAATGTAGTTATCCTAAATAATGAACGATTAGAAAATATAGACGGATTAATAAACGTCACAGAACTTGCTAATGTACAGATATGGGGAAATAAACTAACTACACTTGATGGCTTTTCAAATTTAGAAATAGTAAAAGGAGCATTCGAATTATTAAACTGCGAATATTTGTTGAACATTGACGCTTTATCAAACTTAAAATCTGTAGGAACAGATCCCTTTAATACTAACGTATTTGGATATTTAAGAATTTCAGGTTGCCCAAAAATTCGAAATTTAAATAGTCTCAGCAATCTAACAAACCTACCAGGATATCTCGAGCTCAATGATAATGATGCCTTAGAAAACATAGATGGCCTAATGAATATAAGCTCTATAGGTATTGTAGGAAACAATGGAGAACCATACCCGGACTACCTTAATATTTCGAGAAATGAAGTGCTACCAAATTTGGATGGTTTATCAAATTTAGAAATTGTGTATGGCTCGGTGAGTATTTACGATAACGCTTCATTGTTAGACATTAGAGGTTTATCTAAGCTTGATTCGATAGGAGATAATCTCAGCATATCTACTAATCCTAAACTTCAGACCCTTCAAGGTCTTAACAAGATTACAAGCTTAGGAGGAAATCTTTTAATTCAAGCGAACGATGTCCTTTTAGATACAAAAGGTTTGGATCAACTGGTGGAGGTAAACAAAAAAGTTGACATTAAAGAAAATGCTTCTTTGCAAAGTTTAAATGGTTTGGGTAATCTCACTTTCATAGGTTCAAATCTAACAGTAAAAGAAAACTTGAATTTGACAGATTGTTGTGCCTTGCAAATTGTCTTGTCTAATGAAGAAGGGATAGGGGGAAATGTTTATATTTTTGATAACCCTTCAGCGTGTAGTTCGGATAGTGAAATCTTGCAAACCTGTTTTTGTACAGATTGCGATTATGAAATCAGTGGATTAGTTGGATTTAAAGAAGCATGTACAGAACTTTCTAATCAAGTTTGCAAAAATTGCAAGGTGAGCATCAAAAATCAATTAGATCTTGATAGAATTAGTGTAGGTTTTACCAATGATGATGGAATGTACTCAATAAATGTAGATAGCGGTAGTTATATTCTGTCCTTGAATGATGAACTTTTTTCAACAACTTTTGAGGTGATTTGTCCAGATAATAATGAGCAACTGGTAAATTTAGATAATATAAATAATAGTCAAGGAGATGTTGATTTCTACTTTAAAAATCCCGAAGGATTAGATGTCTATACGGCCATGTTTGTTTTTCCAAATCCAAGGCCAAGTCGGGAGTTTGCTATTAATGTGCTAAACATTAATTTGTTAAATCAAACCGAACAAGGTGAACTCCGCATAGAATACGACTCATCGATTGCAGATAGTATATTGTTTACTTATCCTATACCAGAGTATATGGATACTGAAAATGGAATCATTTCTTTTGATGTTTCAGATTTTGGAATAGGAGAATATAGGACTACAAGCATAATACTAAGAACTAGTGATACCGCTCAAATAGATGATCAATTTTGTGCTTATGCAATACTCGATGTAGATGGAGATGGAGGCTTATTAAAAGATACTACTTTAGTATGTAATACTGTGGTTAATTCTTATGATCCTAATTTAATAGAAGTTCATCAATTGTCAAATGGTAATGAATTTGATGGTGGGAATATCTATACAAGAATGGGGGTACGCGAATTAGATGAAGTTGTTTTTACAGTCAGATTTCAAAATACAGGTACTGCACCTGCGATAGATGTTGTGGTTTTGGATACTTTAGATGCTGAGCTTTTTGATCTTGAAAGCCTACAAATGTTGAATGCAAGTCATGCTTATGAAGCGAATTTAGTTGATAATGTTTTAAACTGCACTTTTAAAGACATCTATTTACCTGATAGCACTGCAAACAAATTAGAAAGCAATGGGAATTTTAGTTTTAGCCTTAACATGAAACCCAGCATTGTCGATCCTATTAAAAATAGGGCAGCCATTTATTTTGACAATAATGAGCCAGTTATTACGAATGAAGTCTTACTAACACCCTTATTTGATTATGATGCAGATGGCTATATTACCGAAGAAGATTGTGACGATACAAACCCTGATGTTAATCCAGGTGCTACAGAAATTCCTAACAATGGGGTAGATGAAGATTGCGATGGAATGGATTTGATAAGTGGAACATTGGAGCTTTCAAATTCCAAAATCATCGTACATCCCAATCCAGCAGCAGATTTTATCTACATTGAAGTGGAAGGATCTTTAAAGTTTGAGTATAAATTAATGAACCTTCAAGGGGTTCAACTAATCCAAGGCCAGAATGATAATATCTTTTCTATCAGAGCGTTGAAAAATGGAATTTATTTTCTTCTCATCAAAGAATTGTCAACTGGAAAAGAAATCTTCCAAAAGATTATTAAGGCAAATTAATTATTTACTATAATCGGTATCGAGCATCATTTTTAGATTGATTTTTCCTATTTTTTACTTTGTTTCTATTAGCAAATGCATAAGATATGGACAATCGAACAGTTTGCGACCTTGGATCTTCAAATGACCTTGTAATGATCTCGTCAAAAGGTCTAGTGTTAGACCAAATGATGGTATTAAAAACATCATCAAAATAAAGATTGACATTAAGGCGATTTTTAAGAAAAGTATTTCTCCAAAGAATGTTTACATAGTAGAATTCATCTTGTAAATAAAAAGCATCAGAAGTTGGAGACATGTACCTAAAACTTAATTCAATGCTTGAAGTTTTAGAAAGTTTAAAGTTGTTGAATATTCTTAAGGACAAGGTATTTTGTTCAAATGCATTAATCCCTTCTTCATTTGTGAACTTCCTGTGATAAGCATGAATTGAACCTCTAATGCTTAACCAATCATTTATTTCAAAATTGTTATCATACTCAAAACCTATTTGTTTTTGTTGGCCATCATTCTTCTTTTGATAATAGGCGATGCTATCGACGACAGTATAGACGCCATTGATTGCATCATTAGATTGCCGATAGTAAAGTGAAATGCTTTGCTTCTTTTTTTGAACCTTTATTTCGTAAAGGTCTATGTATTCTGGTCTTAAATCAGGGTTCCCAATAAAATACCTGAAATCATTTACTTTGTATATGTTGTTATTCAAAAAAGTAAAAGATGGTCTACTCAAGCGCCTCGAGTAATTAAATGAAATTGAATTTTTGTTATTTAAATCATATGAATAAAAGAATGAAGGAAACCAGTTAGTATAATCTTGTTTTATGGTATCATTCGCTATTAAGTCCTTTTTGTTAAGATTTGTGTTTTCCACTCTCATGCCAATTTTGACAAAGTGTTTTTCTGCGTGTTTTTTACTTAGGCTTAAATAGGAGGCTGAAATTCTTTCTTTGTAATCCAGCGCAGAAAAACGTTCATCAAGTTGACTTTCACCATTAGTAAATGTTTCTGTACTTGCTAATAAATCATTCTCCCTAGAAATTAATCCAATCTTTATGCCTGCATTTAAATCGATACCATTTCGAAGGTGTTTTTCTAAATCAGTTTGAAAGGCATACAAATCTGTATTGTTATTAAAAAGGTTACTTTCTAAATTGTTTGTTAGGTTTCTAATGTTGTTTTCATAGTCAGAAGAGTTAAGGTTGTCTTCAATGCTTTTTTGCATTGTGGCATCTGCAATTAACTTTAAAGAACTATTCAAGCTGTCAATGGTCCAAGTATAATTAAATACTCCATTTTTAATCTCATAAGCTAAATCACTAGAACCTCCTAAAATGCCCGTGTCTAATAATAATTCTTTATTGTTTAAAGTAAGGTCTCCTTCAATATCAATTAAGTAAGTATAACTATTGCCAAAAAATTCTAAACCAAATAAGTGATTGCGAAAAGGATTTGTGACAAAACCAAGCTGATAATTGTGACGATTGTTGGAAAAAGTTTCTGTTCTTTTTGTTAGTAAATAATCTTCGGAGTCAACATAAGTGATGTCAGTTGTAGTTTTGAAGTTACTTTCTCTAGTTGAAAAGTTGTAACTCCCATATAGGTTCCATTTTTCTACGCCATAGTTAAATGAAAATCGCGGATTCAATTGATAAAATCTTTTGCCATAGCTTTTTAGGTTTAACATTAAATTAGAATTAAAACCCAATTGGTCTTTTTTTAATTTAATGTTTATTACACCTCCTAAATTATTTGCATCACTTTCGACACCTGGAGTCGTCTGAACTTCAATGCTAATAATGTTTTTAGACGGTATGTTTCTTAGGTAAGATGCTAAGTTTTGTCCTGTTAATTTTAATGGCCTTCCATTTATCAAGACCATAGGGCTTGAGTTTCTCATCAAAATACCATCTTCAGAATCTACCCAGACACTTGGAGTTTGTGCTAAAACTTCTATTCCATCGTAACCTTCTTTCAGATTACTGCTGGCAATGTTGAATATGATTTTATCACCGCTTCGTTCCATCACTTTTCTTTCCGCAGTGACTACTGCTTCCTCAAGTGTTGTTGTTGCTTCAACTAATGTGATGTCTTGAATTAGCCTACTTAACTTTCCTGTTATTTCTACGGTCTTGTCTTCGTAACCAATGAATTGAAACAATAATAGATTTGTTCCTGATTGATCTTTGATTAGGGAGTATGCTCCATTTTGATCTGTAATGGTTCCTTTTATTAAGTTTTTGTTTTCATCAACCAAACTAACATTGACGAATTCAATGGGATTACCATGAATGTCAAGCACCACTCCAGAAATGTGATCTTGCGCAATTGAACTTGTCGTTAAAATTGAGAGGATTATTGTAAAAACTAAACTGAACAAATTTAGTAAAGTATTCATAATTCTATTTTTGTACAATTTAGCTTGAAATTTACTTTAAAATTAAAAAAAGAATTTTATGTCTGTGTTTTGATTCCATACGTTAACATATGTTGTTTGGCTTCAAAATAAAGTCGTTTGCTTCAATTTTTAAGTTAATATGGCTTGGCATTTCTTATGATTACACTTTTGCTTAAATTAAGCTCAATGATCAAAAAAACTAATAATTCATTTTATTGGCTATTACATGTGCTTTTCTGGATTGCCATTGTTCTATGGAGAGCGAAGGGAGATTATTATGGAGGGGTAGATATCTATTGTTTTATCATTCACAATGCGATAAGGCTCCCGCCTGTTATTATTGGTACTTATGTTTTGGCCTATTTTCTTTTACCAAAGTACTTTATTCTTGAGAAGAACTACTTGGTCTTTTCTGTTTTTTTCTTTATTAACTATTTCATTACATTTTATTTAGAATCACTTATCATTAGTTCTTCTTTAATGTCGAACTTCCTGCCACCAGAATCAATAGCAATAGGCTGGTTTAAAGATTTGCATCCATTTAGAAATGCCTTTTCATTGTTTTCGATAATGGGGATACTTTCACTCGTACAGTTTTTTAAACTCCATCTCAGCGAAGAAAAAAAGAGAAATTTGCTTCAAGAAGAAAATTTAAAAACTAAGTTAGACTTTTTAAAAGCTCAAGTAAATCCACATTTTCTATTTAATGCCTTAAATAATATTTATAGCATGGCCATTCAAAATGATCAAAAAGAAATTGCCGAAAGTTTGGACAGTCTTTCTGGGATAATGAAATACCTTAGCTATGACAGCAATAAAGAATTGGTACCGCTAAAAAAAGAAATTTTACTTCTACAAAATTACATCGAAATTCAACATCTGAGATTGACTAGTTCGGATGAAGTACTTATTTCTTTTAATATTGAAGGAAGTGTGAGAAATGAAATGATAGCCCCTGTTATTTTACTACCACTGGTTGAGAACGGCTTTAAACATGGGATCCGTTTAAATGAAGAATGCCTAGTCAGCATTAAACTTGACATTAAAAATGACTTTCTTAACTTTAGAATGAAGAACACTTTGTTTAAAGAAAAGAAATTAAATGCAATTGAAAAAGGCATCGGAATAGAAAACGTTAGAAATAGATTAGCTCTATTATACCCTGGTGATTTTGAACTTAGTTTAAAAGAAGAAGGTAAGTACTTTATTAGCAATTTAGCTCTCAAATTAAATAACATTGGATAAACTAAAAACTTACATAGTAGACGATGAAATTAAAGCCGTGGAGTTACTTGATAATTACATTGCTAAAATTCCATATTTGATTTCAAATGGATATTCTCGAGACCCAATAGAAGCATTTAAATTTTTACAAAAAAACGAAATTGACATTATTTTTTTAGACATTAACATGCCTATGTTGAATGGGGTTGATTTATATAAAAATTTAAACAACCCGCCTTTAGTAATTTTTACCACTGCATACCCACAATATGCTGTTGATGGTTTTGATCTTGAAGCAGTAGACTTTCTTTTGAAACCTATAAGTTTTGGAAGGTTCTTAAAAGCTACTGAAAGACTTTTAAAAAGAAAAAGAACGATAAAGGCTGATTTGCAAGATGATTTTAAGGATGTTGTCTTTGTAAAGTCTGGTAATTTATCCCATAAACTATTTTGGAATGAAATCACACATTTAGAAAAGAGTGAAAATTATGTTATTTATCACACCATTGAAAAGAAGATTTTGAGCAGACAAACTTTGTCAAAGACAGTATCCTTATCACCTAAGTATTTCTGCAGAATTCATAAAAGTTTTGCTATTTCTTTTCTCTTTCTAAAATCTCTTGGAGCAGAATCTTGTTTGGTTGCAGAGAGAAAATTACCCATTGGAAGGACTTATAAAAGCAAGCTCAAACAAGCTTTTGAAGTTTACCAAAACAGTCATTTTAATTGAAGCTGCATTAATCATTAACATTGATCTCCTACGCTTTATTGATTGTTATAAATATTTGTTAACGTAAATGCAATAATTGAATCAAATCGCTAAATAGTATATCTTTTGTTTCAAATTATCAAAAATGGATTTCAACAAATCAATTCTATATTTTTTGTTCTTGAGTATATTAACTTTTAGTGCTTGTAATAGTGACGACGAAGGTTTGGGAGGAGTAGGAGGGGATGAAGAAATGACTAGGTTGCCTTATGACGCCACTAAGCACATTTATGGCACTTCATATTTTATTAATGACAATGAATGGGAAATGATTTTTGATCCTATTACAGGACAAATTGATAGCATACCAGGGACAATGAATCCAGCTGGAGTTATCTCCATTCCAAGTGGCCCTACAAAAATTACTTCTTTTAGTCGTAACCAAAGAATTTATATTGACCCATCTTCTAATCAAAAATTGACCGTACAAGATCTAGGAACTTTGGAATACAATATGATAGATTTAAAGGATGATGATGTTGGAGCTGCTATGATTTTTCCTCAAGCGATCTGCTTTGGATTCAATGAAAATGAATTGTTCGTTTTAGATACAGATAAATCTATCTGGAAAGTTAATTTACTCACGACAAAGGTAAATAAAGTGTTTACTAGCACTTCAGGGCTAGATTTTGGCAATGTAGTCAATTTTGTTCTTTCAAAGCCAGGTGATGATTTTGTAATCATAGCTAATGAAAGCATTGAAAAGGAATCTGTCTCTAAAATTTATCTTGTCGATGCTAATTCATTTGAGCTTCATGATGAAAAGACTATAGAAAGGAGTTTTGGTTTTGTAAAACATCCTAGTCAGCAGAAAATATTTTTCATGAACGTTCCAACTGAAGAAACTGGTTTTAGATTGATGGAGTTGGATTTAAACAATGAAACATTAATCATTAAAGCTAAATCAAACGAGGATTTAGCAATAGATAATTTATCTCCAAATTTACAAACCATCCATACTCAAAGTAATACTTACATTGTACGTGCAGGATCAGCTTCTATAGATGAAGAAGAGAATAAGTTAATATCAATAAGTTTAGACACTGGTGTTTTAATAAATGAGGTGGAAATAGATAATGCGGGAATAATCTTAAAGATAGCTGGAGAATAGTTTTAAAAAGTGGATAGATGTATTATTCCATAACAACAGTTTTTAATTGAACAGCAATTTCTTTTCGTACTTCTAGCAACTTTTGGTGTAGTTTGATTCTGTGCTGCATGCTAGGATTCATTTCGCCATTTAATTTTATCATCTCTTTTTTATTAGCATTAATTTGTCTACCGATCTTTTCGTATTTAAAAAGTAAAACGGTTTTGATGCTTAGGTCATTAAAATTTTCTTCAGGATCAGGTTGCGTCCTTAAGTCCATGCCATGTCTTTCTTTCCAGTTTTGAGAATAAATATAGGGTGTACTGGTAAGGTCAACAACCAAGTTCCTAATTTCTTTTTCAGGATGATTGACAAAGTAGGATAAGGAAACGTTTTCTTTTTTAACTAGCCTTGCTTTGTAGATTTTAATGCATTTTTCGCAAGTAGGATCTTCAAATTGATCCATCACATCAGCAATGTTTGATAATACAAATTCTGCGACATTTATGGTTTCGTCTTTAGCAAATTGTTTTGTTCCTCCTTCCAATAATATTCTGAGTATCTCTCTCTCTTTTATAACTTCTTTCTCAAGAGGCGAATTCTGCTCATCTTCTTGACTTGTTTGGCCTTGTTCCTCTTCACTTACGGTTTGCTGTTCTGCTTTTATTTTATCTCTTCTCTCTTTGTTTCTTTGGTCTGTTAGCTTCTTTTTTAAATTAGTTTGGACTTGGGTGTTTGTAGTATCCAGAAAAAGATTCTCAGAAATGTCCAATCTTTTTGAGCATTCCTTGATGTATATAGATCGTTTTAAGCTATTAGGGATAAGTGAAATTAACTCGACAAGTTCAACTACACTTTTTGATTTTTTTATAGGATCATTAGCAGTCGTTTCTTTTATTT
>CALDYJ010000120.1 GCA_937941095.1 uncultured Saprospiraceae bacterium
TTATTTCTCTTTTGTTCGTAATCTGACTTGGGATAGCCTCTCTTTTTATTGGTGTTTCAAAGTTCTTTTGTTCTGTAGCAGCTATTGTTTGATTATTTTTCGATGAATTATTATTTATCTGACTGTTTATATTAGGAGTTGAAATTTCTTTTATTTGGTTTAAATCATTGAGAGCTTTTGTATTTGTATTGTTACTTTCTTTGTGCTCAACTATTGTTTTTGTTTCAGCTATTTGTACGCCTTCGATATTAAGGTTGGTGCTTCCATTATTAAAGCCTAAGAAGTATGCACCAATGGCTATCATGCCAATCAAAGCAAATGCAGCTGTTGCTGAATAGACTTTTCTTCTAAATTGTTTTTTCTCATCAAGGCGGATAAGTTCTTGGGCATTATCCCAATATTCGTCTTTGAACTCAAACTCTCGTTGTTCAAATTTTCCTTTAATAAAATCGTCGAATTGATGACTCATATCAAATTATTTTTTGAGCATTTACGTGTTTATGCAATAACTCTTTTAGTTTTTTTCTTGCTGAATTTAAATGCCATTTTGAAGTGCCTTCACTCATTTTTAGCAGTTCAGCGATGTCTTTATGGGGGTAGCCATCGATGGCAAACAAATTGAAAACTTTTTGGGTGACTGGAGGTAATGTTTTAATCATTTCTTCAATATCACCTGCGTCAAAAAGTATATCTGCTTCATTGTAATTTACTGGATCACTCGCCTCATTTCTTTCTGAAAAATCTGTATATTCTATAAGTTCTTTAACTTTTCTATTCTTTCTAAACTCATCAATCACATGATTAATCATAATTCTCTTTATCCATGCTTCGAAAGGAACCTGAGGATTATAATTTTTTAAATTAGTAAGTATTTTTAGGAAGCCATCATTTACAGAAGCTGCGGCTTCGTCTTGATCTCTTTTATATCTCATGCAAACTCCCATAAGCGTGTTAAAGCAGCTTCTGAACATTTGAAACTGCGCCTTACGATTGCCATTAATACAATCCGCTATGAGTTGTTTGTTAATTTCCATTTTAAAAAAAAAGCCCCGCCAGGTTTCCCGCCCCAGCAGGCTTTCGATTCAAGCTTATTTGAAAACGTTAACTCGGTTATGGAATATTTAGTCCCAAATATAAACGGTTATAAGGATGTAAAAGGTTTATGGGACTTGCAATCGGTTATAATTTTTTATTTGTTGTCCCTTACAATTATACTCACGCAAATAATTGATCAGAGGTTGGGTCTCTTTTTAAAAAAAGATGTTTTATTTTTTATAATTAACACAAGTTGCTAATAATCAATTAGTTAGGCGAATTGTTTTTTTTGAGAAATAATTATATTTCTTAAATTCGTTTTAAATTCAAGATATGAATGCTCCTTTAGCAGAAAGAATGCGCCCTCATCACATTGATCAATACATTGGTCAGGAACATTTAGTAGGTGAAAATGCTGTTTTACGCAAAGCTATTGCATCTAATAATTTTCCTTCTTTCATTTTATGGGGTCCTCCAGGCGTTGGAAAAACTACCTTGGCTACCATTATAGCTGAGACTTTAGAACGACCATTCTATAGTCTATCAGCTATAAATTCTGGGGTAAAAGACATTAGGGAAACCATTGATAAAGCAAAAAGACAACAATTTTTTGATTGCCCCAATCCCATCTTGTTTATTGATGAAATTCATAGGTTTAGTAAATCTCAACAAGACTCATTATTGGCTGCTGTTGAAAAAGGAATCATCACACTTATAGGAGCAACTACTGAAAATCCTTCTTTCGAAGTAATATCACCACTCCTTTCGAGGTGTCAAGTCTATGTGCTTAAGCATCATAGCAAAGAAGAATTGATAAAGATTGCAGAACAAGCAATTGCTAAGGATCGCTACATTAAAGAAAGAGGAGTCAAAATAAAAGAATGGGAAAATATTTTGAGGTATTCTGGCGGCGATGCAAGAAAACTTCTTAACGTTCTTGAATTAGTTATTAACGCACTTCCTGATGATAAGCATGAAATTGATAATGATTTGGTTTCATCTATTATTCAACAAAACATGAGTACATATGATAAAACTGGAGAACAGCATTACGACATCATATCTGCTTTTATCAAATCAATCAGGGGATCAGATCCTAACGCGGCAGTATATTATCTCGCTAGAATGATAGAAGGTGGTGAAGACATCAAATTTATAGGTAGAAGGATGATCATCTCTGCATCTGAAGATATTGGGCTTGCAAATCCAAATGCATTACTTTTAGCAAACTCCGCATTTGAAGCGATTCAAAACATCGGTATGCCAGAGGGCAGAATTATTTTATCGCAGGCAGCAATTTATTTAGCAAATTCTCCTAAGAGTAATTCTGCTTATTTAGCTATAAAAGCGGCTCAAAATGAGGTCAAGCAATCAGGTGACCTATCAATTCCTTTAGCCCTAAGAAATGCTCCAACAAAACTTATGAAATCTTTAGATTACGGTAAAGGTTATAAATACGCACATGATTTTGAGCATAATTTTGTTATCCAAGATTACTTACCTCAAGAGATTAAGGATAGAAAATTTTATGATCCGGGCAACAACCCGAGCGAAAGCAAAACCCGGCAAAATTTAAAAACTTTGTGGAAAGAGAAATATGGGTATTGAAAATTGTGACTAATGAATTATTCTAGGTCAAAAGCAAGGAGAGAACTTAATCAAGTTTAAATTCAGAAAACAAATAATTGATTTGAAAATTCATCTAAGAAGAAAAGTAAAATCACAAGCTTTTCTTAAAACATCTGCTTTATTTGTTAATGGAAATAGCTTAATTAGAGTAAATAATTAAAAATTTGAAAAATCCGGCTCTTAATTGGAAGTGCTGAATTTTATTTTGAAAAGTTTTAGTAATAACACTTACAAAATAAGGGATTTGTAATCCGAAATTTAGTACCTTGCCAGTAATAAGCAAATTAACCAACAAGCTAATAGTTTCGGTATAAACACTGTGGTATGAGTAATATTGCCTTTCTAGAATTGAAGTATGGGAACATAAATGGAGGATATCCCAACTACTTCGTTATCAGTGATATATCACTACTGGTATTTGATTCACAAAAAAATAATATTTACATAGAAAGTCTTTCAATTAATGAAGACATTGATGTAGTATTCGTTAGTACTCGTACAGATGAACTAGGCCATACCCTTGGTCGGCTTAAATATGTGGTAAATCTACAAACCAGAAAGAAAAAAAGGTTTGATGAAGAATTCAAACACGAAAAAGATGATTTAGACGATATTTTCTTCAGATCAAGAAAAATCAAGAAATACGTCAAAGGATTCTTCATGAAAAATCTTAGAAAATACCAGTTAAATAGAATAGTAACTTTTGATGGTAGAAGAGACATCTTTTTATGTGAAAGAGCAGGAGCTGAATTTAGAGGTATTGAGATTTATGACCTGCAAAGAGAATTAAATAAAGAATGTAATTATCTCTTCTCTTTAAACAAATTAGCCGTTGTTATTGGATTTGAACAAAATCACACTTCTCTTAAGTCAAACAATTCAGAATTTTTCTTGCACCCTATT
Source organism: uncultured Saprospiraceae bacterium (assembly GCA_937941095.1). Taxonomy (GTDB): domain Bacteria; phylum Bacteroidota; class Bacteroidia; order Chitinophagales; family Saprospiraceae; genus JALZVN01. The sequence continues at coordinate 3,568 of CALDYJ010000120.1, forward strand.
GCTGCAAGACAAGTAAAGCCTAAGACAGCTGCATATGACGCTGCAAAACTTTTGATGATTTATCAAGAATTTTTTGTGCATAAGGACGACTTCTTAATGAAGGCAGCACTATTGCTCAATAAAATTCAAATTAAGCAAAAAGAAAAAGCTGCTGCTAAAAAAGAAGAGAAGGCTAAAGCAAAAGTTGAAGCTCCGAAAGAAAAACCTAAAGTTGAAGCTCCAAAAGAAAAATCTGAAGTTGAAGCTCCAAAAGAAAAGTCTGAAATTGAAGTAGATAAGGCAGAAACACCAGACTCTTAGCATCCCCTTTAGTCTCATTTAATATTCTTCCCGACCATCATTTATGATGACTATTTATTTGTAAATTAGATTCAAATATTACAAATGAGCCAAATCACTATAACTGCTGAAAAGATCCATCAGATGGAGGTAAATTATAGAAGAAATCTCATCAACGATCTCCCTTCTTTTAAGAGTCCTCATCTAATTGGTACGGTCAATACGAAAGGCATTACAAACTTAAGTATTTTCAACTCTATTGTACACATTGGTGCAAATCCTCCTTTACTTGGCTTTATCTTAAGACCTTTGACTGTTGAAAGGCACACTTATGAAAACATCAAAACTTGTGGTTATTTCACCATAAACAGTGTTACGGAACAACTAATGGAAAGAGCACATGCCTGTTCAGGAAAATACCCAAAAGGTGTTTCCGAATTTATTATGACAGGAATAAAACCTGCTTACTCAAAAATTCAACCAGCACCTTATGTTGAAGAAAGCCCTATCCAAATCGCTTTAAAAATCGAAGAAGAACAGGCCATCAAAAGTAATGATACTAGACTCATCGTCGGAAGGATTGTAGAAATAAGAATTGAAAAAGAAATGTTAAGTCCTAAGGGCTATATTGATGTCTCCAAACATAAAATTTTAACAGGCAGAGGTTTAGACCAATACTTTACTGTAGCAAAAGGAAAACGATTGGCGAGAATAACAAAAGATTCTTGTCTTTTAATATGATCAGCGGATGTTACTCTAATGATCCTCAATTTTTTCTGTGGTATTTAGCTGTGAAAAAATAGCTTTAAAAGTCATTAAAATACCTAGCCGCATTTCTATTACTAAGACCATCTGTAATCCCATTTCCATTTAAGTAGTCTTTGCCTTGTATAGCATCTTCTCTCGCATCGTTATAAAGCGTTTGAGCCCAAATAGGATTGCTTACCTCTCCCCTTGCAGTTGAATGCAATAAGATAAATTGACCAGCAGCAAGTGAAGGATTATAAAATAAGAACCGGACATTACTTTGTCCAGTAAACGGAAAATCATCATAAAACCAAATTTCATAAGGGGGTGCATCAACTTCATCTACCACCGTTATTAAATTTGTCGGTTTACCATATTTTAAAAAAGTAAAACCTCTATCAGTTTCAAATCCGTAGCCAAATCCTGATTTGAATTTTATGTCTACCGCTTTTGCAACTTCCATGTATTTGTCAAAAGCTATTTTAGGATTTATTGGTGCCTTATTTGCCCAATAGGCAAATAACTGACTTTTCATCTTTTTAAGATCTTTACTTTTAATGACCATGTTTAAAATCTCGTTGTCTGCTCCACCTAATTTTGGGGCCAATGCTTTTAAAGCATATCTTAAAGATTCTTGATCCATTTCTTCAACAAATGTCGAACTAATGTCGAAATCTTCTTCCATTGAAAAGTCTTCTTGTAAATACGGATTACTTCTTTGAAACATAACAGCTTTGCTTGTAATCAATTCTTTTTCTCGATTTCTGATTTCTACTTTTAATTTATAATTACCAGAACCTAGTTTTGAAATATCAACGGGCAGAATAAAAACATCTTTTTCACTAGGAGTTCTTCTTTTGTGCCCTATAATGACATCCTTATCTTTCTGTAAGTTAGATACCAATTGGACAAAATAGCTGATCATGTAATCATTGCCGAGTGCTGTATCGGAATTATATATTTCTGTACAAAAAATTAGTTTTGATAAATTTTTATTGTAGAAATTGAAAGGAACCGTTTCCATTTTTAGACCATTTTTTACAAATGGGGACTCTTCTGTACTAGGATCACATGCACTTAATAATTGGATATCAGACATGTATAATTTATCATCGCTGTAATCAATTACAATTTTTGGAGTATTAAGGGACTTAGTGTTTTCCACATTATTAAGATCAACAATATTCACTTCCAAAGAATACTGTCCATTTTCTAATGGATATCTTTTTAAATCTATAAAATCAACTTTGGATTTACTTATTGGACTTAAAAGACTATACTTATCAAACTTCACTATCTCTTCGCCTTGTTTGAAAATAAAAGTAACTTCAATATTAGCTTGCCTGTTTAAGGAATCCAAGGCTTTGAATTCCAGTGTAGAGCCCACTAAGTAGAGGTACATTTCTATGTAATTTGCTTCTTTACCTTTGAATGTTGCATAGGAAACACTTGCATCAAGTGCAAATGATTGAATAGTAAAAATTAATAATATTGGAAGTAAAATTAAGCGCATAATGCATTTTACATTAAATATGCTAATTTTTAAGCGAATGGAAAACTCGGATAAGCCTAAAAGTCAGGATTCTTCCTTTATTTTTTAGCTCCCCTCGCCAAAACAATGTCAAAATCAAAAATTCTAATCTTCGTTTTTACAGATAAAGTGTCCTTATCAACAATTTCTGCTTGATACTTCATCTCCTTATCCTCAAAACTAAAGCTGAACCCTCCTGCATCGTTTATAAAAGGTGTATTCAATTCAGCTCCCATAAAATTGGTATTTAGCATGCCAGTTGTATCGAAATTAAAAAATACACCTTGTAAGGTAGTAGTAGGTTTACTATTCCTCTTTGCTTCAACTAAATGCCACTCGCCAGGAAGAACATCCGAAAGAACAAGAGGTTTTTCGCTAACAGCTTCGTTAGCACAAGAAAAAAATGAAGAAATGACTAAACAACTAATAAAGACAAGAATTATTCTCATGTTGTACATCAACTTATAGATTCGAGCTCAAGTAAAGTAATTTCGGGCAAAATACCAACTCTTCCTGGATATCCTAAAAAACCCAGACCTCTATTTACGTATAAATATTGTCTTCCTTCTTGATATAGACCTGCCCATTCATTATAAATGTATTTTATAGGGCTCCATTTGAGCCAACCAGGAATTTCAATTCCAAACTGCATTCCATGAGTATGTCCTGAGAGT
>CALDYJ010000121.1 GCA_937941095.1 uncultured Saprospiraceae bacterium
GTTCCTGAGACAAAATAAAAATCACCAACCCTCTTTACATGTGGATAATGACCTAATGGTTTTGCTTTGCTTTTTAGTATTTTGTTACTCATTAGTTTAAATTGAACTATAAATGTAACAATCTAAAGTACATGTTAAAAAATAATTTGCAAGTAAAACTATTAAGTGGGGATGAAATACCTTTGATCGTTGACTATTGGACCAGTGCATCACCTGAATTTTTAAAAGGAATGGGGGCTGACCCTCAAAAAATACCTACCAAGAATGATTTAAGTGACATGTTACAAAATGTTGTAGCTGCACCATTTAATGAAAAGAAAGCATTAGCCACCATCTGGTTTATTAATGGAATCCCTTCAGGTCATTGCAATGTAAATGCGATTGAATACGGAAAATCAGCTTTTATGCATTTGCATCTTTGGAAGGGAGCAAGCAGAAAAAAGGGCTTCGGTTCCACACTCGTCAAAATGTCTATACCATTTTTTTTCGAACACCTTTCCTTGCAATTGCTCTATAGCGAGCCATATGCCTTAAATCCAGCTCCAAATAAAACACTTGACAAAATTGGCTTCACTTTCGAAAAAAGACATCGAACCATTCCTGGTTCACTCAATTTTGAACAAGAAGTAAACAGATGGTCTCTCACTAAAGAAGATTGGGCTATTTTAAACAAAAAGTAAACAAAGATTTGCTTTTCATTGTTTAAACATTGAAATTAGATCTCAAGCTAAAATGTCAATTATGAAAAGGCGAAATTTTATAAAAGGTTCAGCTATTTTGGGTTTTACCGCAGCTAAAAGTCCTTTGGCTATTCATTCAGGAATGTATGATGATAAAAGCAGCAGAAAGGTACACCGTATCTTGAGTACTGACAAAATCAATGTAGGTACCTTGCCAGTACTAAGAGCATTTGCTGGAGACCATACTGATTATGTATCGCCTTTTGTTTTGTTTGATGAATTTGGTCCGGTTAACTTGGAAGCAGGGGCAGATCCTTTAAGAGTTGACGCTCATCCCCATGCAGGAGTTATCCCAACTACCTATTTTTTACAAGGAACAGGACACCATAAAGATTCATTGGCTTATGACTTTCAAATAGGCAAAGGGGATTTTATGATGTTCAGCTCCGGGAGAGGTGCCATCCACATGGAAGAATCAGGCTCTAAATTAGTTGATGAAGGTGGCTTCTATCATGGTTTTCAAATTTGGCTAAACATGCCAGCAAAATATAAATTTGCTGAACCAACTACATCAGTTCATAGAGAAGAGCACATGGATTATATTGAAACAAAAGAATATTCCATCAAAGTGGTTTTAGGTGAATTATTTAGCGCAAAATCTAAAATAGATTTATTATCTCCTGCATTTTATTACCATGCAAAATTGAGCAACGATACACGTTTAGACATCCCAACCAATCCATTGCATAATGCCTTCGTATATGTTGTAAAAGGTGATTTAGAAGTACAAGGGGGAAAAAAAGTGAAAGCAAACCAAGTTGTACTCTACGAAAGAGGAGATCATTTGATCAACATGTACACGGAGTGTGGCGCTGAATTGCTGATTTTAGGAGGGCAAGCATTAGATGAAAGAGTATATTCCTATGGTCCATTTGTAATGAATAATGAAGAGCAAATCAGGAAATGTGTGCAAAACTATCAGAAAGGCCTCATGGGAAATCCGGATTTAGTAAATCTTTAATTACTTTTGATCCGTTAATCAAAGCGTAATTTGCTTTGGATTTAATTCCTTCCTACAAGCCTTAATCTTTCATGCACAGTTTTCCTAAGCTTTCAATTGTTACGATTACCTATAATGCAGAAGCCTATATTGAGCGTACACTTATAAGCGTCACCGAACAAGACTATCCTAACATTGAATACATCATTATTGACGGTAAGTCAACGGATGAGACGAATAACATTATTGCAAAGTATAAAGCAAAAATAGATAAGATTATAGTCGAAAAAGATGAAGGGATATACGATGCCATGAATAAAGGCCTAGACTTACTTACTGGAGATTATGTCGTTTTTATGAATGCAGGTGATGTTATGGTGGATAAATTTGCCTTAAGTAGTATAATGAAAGGCGCCGAAAATGCTGATTTTATTTACAGCAAAGCAGAGTACATTGATGAATCAGGTTATAGGCGTCCATGGCACAAAGAAACTCCAAGTGCTCAAGAGATTAATCCTAAAAGTTTTCTGAATGGTATGGTAGTTTGCCATCAATGCATGCTCATCAAAACAAGCATCGCTCCTAAATTTAAACTCAATCCTTGGAAAATATCTGCTGATCTTGACTGGACCATTAGGGTTATGAAACAAGTAAAAACCGCTCACTTTTATGATGCAACCTTCGTGTATTACTTAGATGGCGGGTTTTCAGGAAAGCAGAAAAAACAATCTGTAGAAGAAAGATTCGACATTTGTAAAAAGCACTTTGGTTTTTGGACTACCTTTTTCCATCAATTTAAAATTGCATTAGGTGTCGCAAAAAGAGGGCGACTCTCTTAGTATAGTAAAGGAAATCTTCATTTAATCCTTTAAATAAAGGCAGTTAACCCGTCCATATCCCTATCAATATGCTCTCAACACCTGATTCGGCGCCAAATAATAGCTGAACACTAACGAATAATAGTATGCTGTGAATTACAATCAAATCGACCTTAGATTGTAATCAAAATTAATAATTATGAAAAAATTAATCGTTTTTATCACAGCAATTTTCTCCCTTACTATTGTTAAAGCAGATTTTGGTACTGCTCAAATCATTGAGGCAGCCTATACACTGAAAGATGGAACATTTATTAAAGGCTTTGTTGTTTTTAACAACATCGATCCACAGCTCAAATTGGAAAATGATAAGATTGAAGACCGAATTTTTAATCAGGAATACTTCGAATTACTCAAAAACAAATTTGCTACTTCAGAACTTGATTGTGAATTAATTCAAACTTCTTTTGGGGAAGTACGCATTTATGAAAACATAAGCTTATTGCCTTCTTTTACTTTACCTGGTGATGCTTCAGCTTATTCTAGAATTCCGCTTGCTAATGTAGATGACATTCACACCTTTGATCTATGCGAGATCGAAGAATTAGAATTGCTAAATATAAGTGAAGCTATGTTTAATTGGTTTTCTACAAACATGTACTTAACAACTAAAGAGGTCATTGATTACATCGCCGATAATAACATGGTAAATCATCAGATTCGTAAAGATTTAGAAATGAACGACTATTTCTTTCTGTTAAATTATAATCCCTACAACAATGCAAGAGAGATTGATCGCTTATTCGAATTATATAAAAAGGCTTTATTGTCTAAAGACGATGTTAAAATTACAAATGCAGTAGAACGCTTAGAAAGAAGAGGAATCATACCTTTAAAAGTGTTCGAAGGGTGTTAAGAAATTCATTTTGATACTTAATTGCTTCATGTCAGGTCGGTGCTTCGAAAGGAGGCCGACTTTTTACTTTGCTATTAACTGTTAATCAAAAATTCTTCCTGTTTTATTGATGTGATTTGAACTAGCCTGTTGTGTACCCATCAAAACAATATCCTGTACATTGACATGTTTAGGTCGACTGATTAAGAAGTAAATAGCTTCTGCGACATCTTCTGATTTTAATGGGTTAAAATCTTCGTAGATTTTTGATTTATTCTGATCTCCTTCAAACCTCACTAAAGCGAATTCCGTTTCTTCGACATGAGCCGGTGCAACCTGAGAAACTTTTATATTGTGTTTATGTAAATCAATTCGCATAGATTTTGTCAAAGCATCGACAGCATGTTTAGTAGCACAATAGACGTTTCCATTTGCATAGACTTCTTTTCCTGCTGTTGAGCAAACATTTATGATGTGTCCTGATTGTCTTTTGACCATACCTGGGCTCACAAAGCGTGTCATATAAAGTAATCCTTTAATGTTGGTGTCGATCATGGTATCCCAATGGTCAATATCGCCTTGATGAATAGGGGATAGTCCTAATGCTAATCCTGCATTGTTAATTAAAATATCAATAGTTGACCATTCCTGTTCCAGCGCACTCAGGCTTTTTTTCGTTTCGGCTATGTTCCGAACATCAAAAACCAAAGTTTTAATTCTTGAACTGTATTTGTCTTTGAGGTCTTTTTTTAGGACAGCTAATCTTTCAGCTCTTCTTCCAGTAAGTATTAGACGATAACCTTTTTGGGCAAAGAGATAAGCAGTTGCTTTTCCTATGCCCGAACTAGCTCCGGTGATCAATACTACTTCGTCGAGCTGATTGTCGATGCGAACTACTTTCTGTTCTGCATCAATTTTATCAAAAATATCTATTTCTTTCTTCTTCTTTTTTAATCCAATTTCAGCTCTGTTTTCGGTAGTGTCAATCTCTTTATTAATCTTCACTGCTGTTTTGAACATGGCTTTGGCCTTCACGCTTTTCTCTTGCAAAGCATAAAGTTTTGCCATCTCATACGAAGCTAAAGGGTGCAAAGGATTTCTTTTCAAGCACTTTTTTAAGTACTTTAAACCTTTCTCATAATCGGAAAATTTACTAGAGATTAATAAGGCATACTGATAATATGCTTCGGCATCTCTAGGGTTTCTTTTGATGGCTTTTTTTAGGTACTTTAAACTTAATTTTTGTTGATCCGGAAAATGGCTTTGCAAAATTTGAGCAATTTTTAAATGTACCCCTGGATATTTTTTATCTAAGTTTATTACTTTTTCATAATAACTTTTGGCCAAAAGGTAATCTTTATGATTCTCAGCTATTTCTGCTAACAGATGATATGCATCTGTATATTCATTATTGTCTTCAAGTATTTTTTCTAAAATATGGGTAGCTTGAAAATGATCCCCTTTTTCATTTGCCAAAATAGTAGCAAATCTAAACTGCAAATCTAAATTGTCTGGATTGTTAATGATCAACTGCCTTAACTCATTTAAAGCCGCATCAGGATCTTTATTCTCTAAATGTTCTGTGACCAATTGCAGTTTATTTTGTTCTACCTCACTAGATTCGGTAGGTTGATGAAAAACATCCTCAAAATCCGTAGAGGGTGTATCCTGATTTTCCACATCAGTTATCCCTGTTTCTACGTCTATCATCTCATCATGGGTTTCATTACTATCCAATAATTCCTCTTCCTCATTAAATTCTGATTCAAAAATGTCATTGATAGAAAGTTGATCATCATCTGTTCCATCAAATGCATTTTCTTGTAATTGAATTTTTCTTTCTATTTCTTCAGCCATCTTATCTAAAATAGCGATGTCATCTGTATAATCATCTGCATTTCCATGGAAGCCATTCTTCTTTTCTTTGTGTGCGATGATTTTGTCAACCAGATTAACATTGTCTTGAATCCTTAAAGCTTCCTTTTCTTCTTCTTTCAGAAGCCTCCTTGCTTCTTCTAAATCTTCTATAGCTGTCTTGTCTAAAACTTGATCTAATTTGTGTTTTATCCTTTCTGGTAAAAGATTAAATCTTTTTAGAATGGTACTAAAATTGTTGCTTTCTTCTTGTTCAAAATCTAAGTATTCTGAATTTCTCAATATTCCTAAAAAATCTCCTATTTCTTCAGCTATTTTTTTGAAGGAATCGTTTTCCTTTTTTAATTCCAAATTGTCATTTGCAGACTCTTTAGTTTGCAAATACTTTTCTTGCCAATAATTCATATAAGCAATCACATCTCCAACTCGTTCGAATTTTGTTTCTACAAAATGCTTTATGCCTTGATTGTTTTGATAAGTGCCTCTTGTTATAATAGGCTGTAATTGACCTGGTATATAAAAATTTTCTAATAGATCTTTGCCATCTTTCATGCATTTCACAGATCTTAAAAAATTATCGCTTATCAAGACATAGATTGGAACATTGAAATCACGTAGTTGCTCTAAAGGGGTAAAGTCTTCACTTTGATCTAAAATCATAGCAGTACATCTTAAATCCCTTGATTCAAGAAAACTTATAAGTTTTTGAGCGTCCGCTATGTTGTCATAGCAATAAGCTATAAGCAAGTGGTCTTTAGTGGCCATTTGTAAGGTTAGGTTAAAGTCAGGAATAACGCGAGGGTGAAAATCAACTATGGGACAGTAAATTATAAATAAATCCTATTCATTCAAAAGATTCTGTACATAAGATTTAAAATCCTTTGTAAAGTTTTCATACTCACTTGTTGCGGGTCCAGCAAATCCTGTATGTATCCTTCTGACTTTATCGTTTTTGTCGATAAAGATCATGGTTGGATAAGAAATAATCTGGTTTAACATGGGCAAGCTAAGTAATGCTTCCTCCTTGTTCGAGGAACCAGCATAGACAATTTCATGCTTAATATTCAATTTTTCTTTATACGTTTGAATAGCTTTCATGTATTTCGATGCTTCCTTATGTTTTTCAAATGCCAGTGAAATATATGCAAGTGATTCATTTGGGAATTTATTTTGATAATCCACAAGAAATTTAGTCTCATCTCTACAATTTGGACACCAGGTTCCAAGTATCTGGACTATTTTTATTTTGTTTTTATAAGCTTCATCATTTAAGCTGATTAGTTCACCTTTGGGATTTTTAAAACTAAACTCGATTTTATCATAACCTTTCTTCAAATAGGTCAAACTGTCTGGTGATGCCAATGTAAATGCATCATCCCTTCTTGCTTCCCAATAGCTTTTATAATGTTTACCTGATCTAAAAAAACCTCTTAAACTTAAATCGTCTTCAACATCAGCAGTAAAAAGAAATGCATGACTCCCATCAAAACAAGACAGGAAAACTTTATCACCTTGAATGGTTCCTTCTAAAAATCTAAAATCTCCGGTTTCAGTCAAAAAAGTCCCTTCTAGTTTATTGCCCTTTTGTTCAAATTCTCCAATGGCCATGTATGGATCATCTTTATCTGCATCAAAAGTTACTTTCCATTTGCCACTTACATCCATTTTAGGTTTATTTTGCTGAATGGTGAACCTGTTCGTTTTTCCTTGTTTAGCGACAAAAGGGATTCGATAATTCTTTTTGTTATGCACAATCCATTCGCCTTCCATGATTCCACCTCTGTATACAGCTTTTAAACTACTCCCATAAACTGGAAAATCGATTTCAATTGTATCTCTTGCGGTTTTTCTGTCTACACCTAGTTGAATGTCATTTACAATTATTCGTTCACTGGCGTTTATTATTTCGATTTTCAGCTTGTTGTTTTCATCATACAGCACATCGAATAAAAACGGTAATTCCTTTTCATTAATGTCTTTGAATTGGACCTCCATCTTTTCTGGGAGTGGTTCACCTTTTTTATTTTTACTTACATAATCAGTTTCTAATTTTAAAATTCCCCGCCAGGTTCCAGGGGCTGGTCCTGAATAAGATTCTTGGACTTCTAAACATGAATTTAATGATATGGCTAGAAACAAAAGTATCAAATAGGAGAGGAATGATCTTAAAGTCATGTCTGATTTTCTTTGGAAAACTAAATATAAATATAAAACCCCGAACATCTTTTAATGTTCAGGGTTTTACATCTTTTGGGTAATATTAGTTAGGAAGATTTATCTCCTACAAAGTGGTCTGATTTGTACTTAAACATAACATTGAAAGTGGTTAAACTTCCATAAATCCTTGTAATGTATTGTTGAAGATTAACCTTATCCTCATCAGCTAGTCTTTTTGAACTATTAATTCTTTGCTCCATAACTCTTAGTCGATCTCGGACCATTACGATCTTATGAAAGAAAGTTTCAATTGGAATTTCTTTTGATTTTAATGAACTGTCAGAAGGCTTCAATATCATTGTTCCTCCAGTCCATTTATCTCCAAGTTCAATTGGTTTTAATAGGTCTGAAAAATCATGAAGGATTTTAATTAAAGATTTTTCTGCATCATTAAACGAAATTTTCGCTTCTGGCTCTATTGCTTCAATGACATCCCAAGCATCGTAATCTTTAGCCACATGTTTAATGCCATAAGTGTGAAAGCAAACTTCATAAGCTGCCTTGTGCAGCCTTATAATGACACCTTCTCCCATTGCAGGATGAGTTACACGACTACCGATGCCTAATATTTGTGAGGTGGATTCTGTTGACATGTTTTAATTTTATGTGCTTATTAAACGCTTCATTTAGGGCTAAGTTACATTTGCCATAGCCAAAATTTCGTGTAAATAAGAAGCTATCAAAAGTGTAAATTTTAATTATGTGTAGCCTTAATTCTGTTTATAAAATTCGTTGCAGTACCTGGGTTCACTGGTTGTACTTCAAATTGAAATTCCTTGTTCTTTACAATTCTTTCTTTGTCTTTTAATCCAACAACCTCATCGTTATACCTTGTATTATTAGAGACGGTATTTAAGATGCCATTTTTATATCCAAAAAAGTAATAATAATCGTTAGGTGCTTTTATTAAAATGTACAATCTATCATCATTATTAGCTGGCATTTTAAATTCCACATAGGTAATCAAATCTCTATGTACTGGCTTACCATCTATAGATAATATTAAGTTTCGCTCTTTTGAAGATACAAATGACTGATAATCAAAATCCCATTGCATGGGTAATTTGCCGAACAAGAATAAATAGTCGTTATACTTTTTTGGTAAATCCAATGCGCCACCTTTCATTCTTGAAATAACTTTTGTGTATTCTTTTTCATCAGGTATGAATTCTGCAATGGCTGTTTCATAAAAATTATTAGTGCTATGGTCGACCGCACTTGAAGCCCCGAAAGTAGAGTTGACAAAATCTGCCAACATTATTTTTTTGAGCTTATCAGGTATTTCAAATAGGATTCCTGTCATCGCATCCATTTTGACTTTCATGTCTAAAGGATTTGTCAAGGTGTCAGTGAATGTTTCAATGTTTGTTGCTATTTCACCTGCGGCAAAAATTTTAAACAAATCTGGTAGGCCAGAACCTAAATTAAATTGGCCATTAGCATTTATATCACCCGTTTTGTCATTGTATTTTAAAATGTTTCCTCTGTAACTTAAGTTACTGACTTTTGCACTGTCCCCAAAGATGAAAGTGTCCTTTTCTCTATCATGTTTTAAGAAGCCTTTCGTTTCTAATATTGGTCGATCTTTTCTGTAATAAAGAGGAGCCATAACGCTAGGATAAACGATGTTAGCTTCTTTACTCAGATATAAACCAGTTCTAAGTGGATCTCCATTGAAGTTCTTAGGTTCTTGGAATGGAATGAGCAAATCATTTTTATCAGCTTCACAGTCTATGCTGAACCAATAATTTTCAGGTAATTTTTCAGATCGCATTTGGGCAAATCCTTTGAAGAGTAGGTTTTTACTTTCAGCATTTAATCCAATGTTTCCTTGGAATCCAATCTTTTCCGCAATTCTAAAATCTCTTTCTTCAGCAATCTCTCCAATCGCTCGAGTTACCAATTTCTTCTCACTTCTTTTTCCCTTTCCTACAGGCTGGCCCAATATATTTGTAAATTCAATTTCTTGATTTCTGTCTCCTATGTTATATTCATAAAAGCCATTTGCCTTATATACTTTTCTGCCTTTTACATTTACTGTTGCGCGATTAATTACATGATATTTATTTTCAGTATTGGCAATTATCTTTGCGTTGTTAAGTTGGATCATTTCTCCTCCTTGCTTTACTTTCACTAAACCTGAATCAGGATAAATCAAAGCATCCGCAGATAATATGAAATCTACTCCACCTACATCTAATTGATTATTTCTCAAATCATAAAATCCCGTCAGGCCTTCATAATTTAATGAATCTTGATCAACATCAGTAGAAGTAAATGTTCCTTTTTTACCTGGCTCTGATATAAAAGTAATGGTTTCTTGAGCCATGTCCCAGACAAATTCATTCATGCTAGTCACATACTTATTAAGTGGAAGGCGGGTAGTAACACTATCTACATTTGCTTTAAAAACACCCATTTGAATTTCAAAATTGACATCAGAATTTACATTCTCTGTGTCAAAAGCAATATCGTCTCCTTCTAAAGCTTTTATTTGAACAGAGGAGGTGTCAGCATATGTTTTGAAGGCACCAAAATCATAAAGTTTTGAATTTAACTTTCCATCTTTCCATTCAAATGAACCATTTCCTTTAACACCTTCAGGAGTTAAAATTAAGGTGCCATCGAGTGTATAACCAGGTTGTTTAAAAAACAAGAAAGGTTCGCTCTCTGCATTCACGTAAAGACTATCTTGATACGGTTTCCAGTTAATAGTTACGTCTTCTCCATGCACTTGTGGAATCTCAAGCTCATCGTTTTTAACTTCTTCTAAATCGATGACTTCTGCTGAACATAACATTTGCTTTGGTTTGAAGACAATGTCTTCAGAATCTATAGATGCATTGAGGTAATTGACAGTTCCTTTTCCAAGAAATCCATTATTACTTAGCCAAAGTTGGCCTGTATATTTTCCTTTTCCGGTATAAGCCGGAAATCCTTTGTCTGGTGTATTTCTTACAAAACCCAAAGATTGATCTTCTTCTTGAATGACTATAGTTTCTTCAAATTCAGGCATAATATCAGCTGAAAACATCGTCCCTTTAAAAGTAACGTCGGCAGCAACATAATTATCTAGATTGTTGAAACTAAATTTATCAAGTCGAAAATAGAACGAATCTCTTTTATAAACACCTTCTTTGATGTCTTTATCATCATAATAAACGTAAGAGTATCCCTTACTTTGAAAACTTGGAAAATTTTCTATTTGTTCCTTACCAGATTTGTTATTAGGTGCATCGATTAATAAGAACCCGTTAGCATGCTCAATCCTTGAACCGATAGAAAGAGCTTCTTTATTGCCTTTTTCATCTTCTGCTCCTGTCGGGACAAAAAGATCAAAATACCTTACTGAGTCTGTTTTGATGTGAAATTTATTGTAGTCAAATGTAAAATCAACTCCAGTTAAAATAGAGTAGCCTGCAAAAATTCTTCCATCGAACAGTACATTTCTATCTTTATGTAAATGAACCTTGCCTAAAAAAGGTTTGATGGCTACTTTTTGGACAGTACTAAATTCTAGTTTTTCTACAGCATTCACTTCTAGACTTTTTGTCCTTAAATCTAAAATGGCATTTGTACTATCCGTTTCAGAGGTAACTTTTAAAACATCATAATCTTTTTTACCAGCTGCTGAATCAACAAAGTGAAAAACTTTATCTCTTAAAAAGACTTCTCTTTTCTCTACGTCGTAATCTATAAATCCTTGGGCAACTAAATCATACAATAATGATTGGATATTTTCTACAGAATATTTAGGGTTTAATTGCTGTGCCAAATACTCTGCGTCCATGTATCGAACACCATCTCTATCTGCTAAAATTTTAATGGTCGCAAGTGGGTTGGAACTTGCAACATTCTGGATTTTGAAAAATTCTTGCTCATTATAAAATTTCGGAGATTCAAAAAGCACCTTCTTTTTAATGGAACCGGCAAAACCGGGTCTTTCCTTTCCAAATATAATACTGTCTTTATCGATTAACCACTCCACTGAAGGAGCATCAATGTTGAAGTTGTGATACGAATTAGTAAAAGGATTTTGATCTGTTGCACGGTCGCCTCTATAAACACTGGCTATTTTTTCAGGAACTTTATAGGTAAAATTTACTGAAGGATGGAAGATGGAATCTTGGCCCATATTTAAAGTGACCCTTGTCTGTTCTGCAACAATTTTTTCATCTTTTTTGATGATAAATTTTTGCGCAAAAGCCTTAACAGCTTTGTTTTGCTTATGGCTTATTTCAATAAGAGCAGGTACGTCTTTTTGACCTTCACCATAGATGGTTTCACCGTGGATGGCAAAATTACCCTTATAATAAATATTGTCTCCAAAATTATTTATTTCCATTGCATTATTATTAGAAACAAATCTAGGATAGGAGCCACCTTTAGCTAAATTTTGTGCAGAGACTTTGTCGCTAAAAGTACCGGGGATGCCCTGCCCAGGAAATAGTTCTTCATTGTAAAACATAGCATCTTCAGCATTATATAAGGCTTTAGTTGCATCAAAAGAATAATCTTCAAGCTTTACATGTACTTTTTCCATCCCATCAGATCTCCAAAAAACTTTACCACCAGTTCCAGACCATGATTTTTCAATCGGGTTAAATGTCCCACTTGTTTCTAAAATTGCAATAGAATCTACTTTTCGGATGCCGTAAATATTAGTATCCTCAAATTTAATGATTGGTTTATTATCTTCTAAAGAAAATGAATATGCTCCTTCACTAAAAGCCCAGTTTATTCCTGATTCAGAATGTTTAAGTTTTTTGTCCGAAAAAAACTGGGGTGAAAAATTTAGAAAATCTTTTAATGGGTTCAATTTTCTATTTTCAATACCTTTTATCATGTCTAGGACTATGCTATTCCAATCAATAAACATTAAACCTTCTTTATGAGATTTTGCTGGAGGGAGAGCATTTAAATAGTTGAGAAAATATGGTGATGCAGTCAGCTTTAATTCAAACATTTGATTGATGACTCGCTTAACAAGAATTTGTTCATCTTCCTCTAAACCACTTGTGTAAAAAGATTTAAATGCCTTGAAACTATCTTCTAATACTTTTCTCTTACTACTTGTCATAAATTCTTCCAGCTTGGGCAAGAATTCTACAGGTGCAAGTGCATCAATATCTTCTGAAGCTTGGCTATAGGCATTAATGGACAGTACGAATGAAAAAAACAAGACAGCAAAGATTTTGTATCGGTTGATCTGGATTAAGAACATTATTTCAACTTTTTAGCTAAGATACATAACCAAGAGTTATTCTCTTCGCATTCTAATTCTAATAAATGATTTTGGGATAATTTATCTTTAATTAATTGATAGTCAACATCTAAAAAGCCGGAAGTAAAAAGAATTCCACCAGCTTGCAATAAGCTATTTAACGCTGGAATAGAATCTAAAATTACGTTGCGGTTTATATTAGCAATGATTATATCATAATAACCACTTATTTTAGAGATATCTCCATGGATTACATTAATGTGCTTGCAATTGTTTGTATCACTATTTTCTAAGCTATTCTCATACGCTTCCAATTCAATATCGATGGCATCAATTCTAATGGCTCCCATTTTTTCGGCTAAAATGGCTAAAACACCAGTGCCACAACCATAATCAAGCACTTTCTTATCAACAAAGTCAACTTCTTCCATCATTGATATGATACCAGCAGTAGTAGCATGATGGCCAGTGCCAAAAGCCATTTTTGGATTTATGATTATGTCGTGTTCAGCAGTATTGGATGGCTCATGAAAATCTGCTCTGATGTTACAAAAATCTCTAACCTGTACTGATTCAAAATCCGATTCCCATTTTTCATTCCAATTGATGTCTTGGATTAACTCAGTTTTATATAGAAATGTAAAGCTGGATTTAAGCTCATCAATCATAACTAAGTGTTTCTCTTTGAATGCCAGCTCATTCACAAAGCCGACAAATCCAAAATCTGTTTCTTGAATCCCATTAAAAGGAATTTCATGCAAAAGTGCTATGAGTATGTCAGATTGCTTGGTGAAAAATTCAATTTGTTGATGCGCCATAATCTGCTTCTGGGGCTTTATTACCCGATTTAAAGTTTTTAATAGTAGAAGGGGCAAAGCCCAATTCATCGGTTAATTTTATGGTAGAAAATGTTTGTTCTATACCTATTTTAATCATAGCTATATGGTGAATACTGTGATCAAAGCCAAACATTAATTCTCTGCCTAATGTTGATTTGACTATTGTTCTAGCTACCGAAGAATCACTAGAGAAATCCGTCCTTATTTTTATGTTTTTTTCAAGGCTTAAAGCGCTTACTTTATCAATCAAAATTGCGATTGTTTTTTTTGCTAATAAGGGACTTTCTTCTATTGATTTATCTCTTTGCCTTAAAGTATAATCAATTATACCATCCTCACTAAGTTT
>CALDYJ010000122.1 GCA_937941095.1 uncultured Saprospiraceae bacterium
ATCATCAGTCACATTGAATGTAAGTTCTACATCGGAAAATCTTATTTTTGAATGGATAGGCCCTAATGGTTTTACTTCTTTCGAACAAAATCCTGTCGTTACAGAAGCAGGATTATATAAAGTAACGGCTACTGCCATAAACGGTTGCCAAGCTACGGAAAGCGTCCAAGTAAATCAATTAGACGATGTTATTGATATTGCTGTTACTAAATCTTCTGATTTCAATTGTGAAATAAGCGAGGTGACCCTCAGTTCTTCATCGACAGTAAATGGCCTTATTTATGAATGGTTTGATTCTTCTAATGGAATGGTATCAAATCAAGCTTCATTTGTGATCAATGCAGCAGATTGTTACCTACTTAGAGTGACTGATGAAAATGATTGTTCTGCCGAAACTAGTATTTGTGTCTTAGAAGATCTTGAAGCTCCAAGTGCAATCTTAAATGTTACACCAATTACTTGTGAAATGAATAGCGGGTTTATTGAAGTGATGACGGAAGAAGAAGTTGCTCTTTTCGAATGGACAGGTCCTAATGGTTTTCAATCTAACGAGCAAAACATAGATGTAGATCAAGCAGGTATTTATGAATTAACAGTCACAGGTTTGAATGCTTGTACAAGTTCGTTTATGGCAGAGCTATTGGATGAAAGAAGTATTCCAGCTTTTGAATTAGATTTTGAAAGTGATGAAGTGATACATTGCCAAGACTTACCGATCTATTTGGTCGCCATTGGGGATTTTGAAAATAAGGTATTAAGTTGGACTGGACCATCAGTGGTTTCAGGAGCAGATAAAGATACAGTGGGAATAGCTGAGGCTGGTACCTATGAACTTTGTGTTTTGGATGAGCTAAATTCTTGTTTCTTTTGCAAAACGATTGAAGTAGAGCAGCTTATTGCTCCAGAATTTACAGATGTTTTGGCCAATGATGTTTCTTGTTTTGAAGGAATGGATGGATCTGTCATTTTAGAATTTAATATTGCTACAATTGATTATGATTTACAAATTATTGATGCGCTTGGAAATGAAGCAACTAATTTTGAATTGAGCGCTGGTACTTATGTTGTTAACTTGGTAGATGATTTTGGATGCTCTGATGCGGTAGAGTTCATCATAAACGAGCCTTCCGAATTGATGGCAGATCTTGACTTATCTCCAGATGAGCAAAGTATCCTAATAAATGTAAGTGGAGGCACCAGTCCATATACCTTTGTTTGGAATGAAGATCCTGCACCACCACTACCTGGTGTAGATTACATGCTAACAATAACTGATGCTAAAGGCTGTACCATAGAACAGGATTTCCTTTTGACTGCGACAAAAGAAATTAAAAGTGAATATCTCAGTGTTTTCCCAAATCCAACAACGAATTTATTGTATTTGGATCTTTCAAATAATAAATCTTTTGATTTAAAAATCTTTGATTTGAGAGGAAGCTTAGTTAAAACTTTGAATTTAAAGGCTGGCTTGAATAAGGTGGAATTAGGAGAGTATGTTAGTGGTCTTTATCAATTTGTATTGTATGATAATGTAGGGATTGTACATGTAGAGCGGGTGTTGAAGTTTTAGCTTAGCTAAGGATAAGGAAATCAATGGTTTATTGAAAAGAATGCCATGACAATTGAGCTAATTGCTGAAGAATGGATAATAAAAGCCATTATATTTTAAAATTCATTAGCAAATGATGGATATATTTCAAAAATTCATATAAATTTGCCCCGCATTACGAAAGAAGCTTTGCTTCTGGAGTGATGAAAGGTGCTTAAAACATATATAACACCTAGCATAATCTGGCCCCGTAGCTCAGCTGGATAGAGCAACTGACTTCTAATCAGTAGGTCCCAGGTTCGAATCCTGGCGGGGTCACTAGAAAATCAAAATGCCTGTGCACGAAGTGCATGGGCTTTTTTTATGTCCATGCTCAAGCTTCGCTTGAACGCATGGTCATAAAAAAGCGCATGTGAGCGTAGCGATCAGGCATTTTGATTGTGACCTCGGATACCGTCCAGGATCGCGCAGCCATCCATGCAAGGAAAGACGAAATTTAATTGAAAGTAAAGTTTGGCTTTTATGTCCATGCTCAAGCTTCGCTTGAACACATGGTCATAAAAAAGCGCATGTGAGCGTAGCGATTAGGCATTTTGATTGTGACCTCGGACACCGTCCAGGATCGCGCAGCCATCCTGGTATTTAATCACACCTCAAGCTTTTTTTATTCAGCCCTCTCGCCCTCAAGCCCCTCTTCCTCCATCTTCGGTAACTCCACATAAAATGTAGATCCTTTCCCTACCTCACTCTCCACCCATATCTTTCCTCCGATTTTTTCTACTATCTTTTTACAGATCGGTAATCCCAATCCAGTGCCCTCATAATCATCTTGACGGACTAATCGATGATACATTTCAAAAATAGCTTCGTATTGATCTTCCTTTAATCCAATGCCATTGTCTTTGAAACTTAGGTAATGATTATCTCCTGAAGTAGAAAAATCAATCTCTATGCTAGGATTTTCACTTTCATTATATTTAATCGCATTCTCGATGAGGTTTTTAAAACAGGAAAGCATCTCGGATTTAATAGCCTTTATCTTAGGTAGTTTTTTATGCTTAATGATCTTTACATTTCGCTCCTCTATGGTGCCTGCTATCAATTCAATGACTTGGTCGAATACTTTGTCTAAATTTACCTTTTTACACTTAGAGTGTTTCTTATCGTAGGAGATGATCTCCAAAGTGTCTTCGATCAAATGATCCATCCTCCTAGCATTGGTGTTGATGATGTCTAAATAATCCGAAGCTGAATCAAAGTTCGCGTCTTTGATGGAATTAGAAGTTAATGCACTAAAACCAATAATGTTTTTAAGTGGGACTTTGAGGTCATGAGAAGAGATGAAGGCAAAACGCTCTAACTCTAGATTTTTATCCTGTAGATCTTTTAGGTATTTATCGTTTTGCTCCTTCTTTAAATTAATCTCTTTTTGATAAAAGATAATCATATAACTTAAGACTATGACACTGGCTAGGAAAATCATAACACTGCCTACAGTGTTAGAAGCAATGGGGTTTAACTCAAAGGTATTATGAATGTAAAGGTATAAACCTATGGCATTAGATGTGTTCCAGAAAACAGATAAATCTCGCAGTTTTGAGTCTGATTCGAACAAGATAAAAGCAAGAATAATTAGGACAAGAAAGATGGTAAATTCGCCCATGGCTGCCCCGTCTTGCGCAGCATAATAGCTGATCGCCACAGGGTAGAATATACAAGTCCAAATCCTTGCTTCACGATAAAAGCCTTTATGATTGAAGAGAAGAATAAAAGCTGGCAAAATTGAAGTAAGCAAATTAAGGATGGAATGACCTTCATTAAAATGAAATAAAAACCCATCAATGGTAAAACTTGCAAAACTAGCTATGAATGCAATTTTATTGAGCAGCTTTATTTTAGAAACCTCAGCTAGGGCTAATCCATCCTTAACACCAATGTTTATAATTTTCTCCCAAATTTTTTTCATGCGGATTGTACTATTGGAATTTTGAGAGTTCGTTTCGGCCTATCCTTCTTGAAGCAACATTGCTTCTTCTTTTATCAAGGTTGGCACCTTTAAATAGAAAATAGAACCTTCTCCTATTTTGCTTTCTACCCATATCTTTCCTCCGATTTTTTCAATAATTTTTTTGCATATAGGAAGTCCTAAACCAGTTCCTTCGTATTCATCTTGTCTAACTAATCTTTGATACATTTCAAAGATCGCATCGTATTGATTTTCTTTAATGCCTATACCATTATCTTTGAAAGTGATGTAATGATTTTCTCCAGAGGTCGAAAAATCTATTTCGATTATTGGATTTTCACGCTCATTATATTTGATGGCATTCTCAATCAGGTTCTTGAAACAAGAAAGCATATCTGATTTGATGGCTTTTATTTTAGGGAGCTTTTTATGCTTTATGATCGTAACATTTTGTTCCTGAATAGTTCCTGAAATCATTTCAATGATCTGGTCAACTACCTTGTTTAAGTTTACTTTTTTAGATTTTGAATGTTTCTTATCGTAAGAAATAATCTCTAATGTATCTTCAATTAAATTGTCCATCCTTCTTGCATTGGTATGAATGATGTCAATGTAATCTGCAGCTGATTCGATGTTTGAATCTTTTAATGAACTGGAAGTAAGTTTACTAAAGCCAATTATATTTTTTAAGGGAACTTTTAAATCATGTGAAGAAATAAAAGCAAATTTTTCTAACTCCAAGTTCTTTTTTTGCAAGTCAAGCAAGTACTTTTCATTTTGTTTCTTTTTAAACAAAACCTCTTTTTGGTAAAAGATGATCATGTAACTTAAGACCAAAACGCAAGATTGAAACAGGACAAGGGTGCCTATAAAATTTGAAGCAACAGGATTAACCTCATAGCCAAAATAAACATAAGCATAAGAAATGAAGGAAACTAAAGATGTCCAAAAGATGGCTATATTTCTTATTTTCTTATTATTGTCGAATAAAATAAACGCCAATACAATCAAAACCAGAAATATAGAAAATTCTCCTAAAGCTGCCCCTTCATCTAAAATGATTAAAAAGATAGCGATGGGGTATCCGAAGCAAGCCAAGATTCTTGCTTTATGGTAATTTTCCTTCTTATTTAGGTATAAAATTAGGCATGGGTAGAATGTCGCAAAAAGATTACTGGGTAATGCTTCTAATGTGGTACAAAGTCTCACAACAAGCAGTAGTGCAGCAAATAAAATGCATAGAAATGCTAGCTTGTTCAACAATCGTATCCTGGCAACCTCTGATTGCTCTTGCCAATCGTAGATGCCCAAATTGATTATTAAATCCCAATAGTGTTTCATGCGCAGTTGCTTTATTCATGTTCATCTTATTAAATTGACGAGTTTAAAAGATAAACAAGCTATGCAGGTCTAAATATGACTTTAAAATAGTCAGTCCTTAATAGACTTTCTAAGTTTAAGTTAAGTCAATATATATGCCACAATAGGCATAAAAGCTAATATGAAACGCGTAATTATTAAGCGGTAAAAAAGATAAATCCAATAGGAAGAATTATTGTCCTAAAACAATTTTTTGATTGGACTGATTAGTGACCCTAACATTTGCTTCAATGCTTCTTAAGCCAACATAATTTCGATTGGTTTCCTCATGTAACCTTGAACGTTCCAAAAGATTAATTTCAAATCCATAAGATTCCAATAAGCTAACTACTTCATCGTCTGGACTTAAGTTTGTTGGTCGCTCGAAAATAATACTTTTTAATTTGGGATTAGCTAAAACAGATGCACATCCTTTGAGGACTGATAATTCCATCCCTTCAACGTCTATTTTTATAATGTTGGGAAAAGGTAGAATGTTGTTTTCAACAAGGTAATCTCCACTACATGACAAAATTGATATGCTAGAATCTGAAGTATGTTCCAAAGGCATAAAACTAGTTCTTCCAGAATTAGTTTGAGTGGTATAAATTTTATTGATTTCTAAAGATTCAGATAAACCAAAGTTGAAGATTTTTAAATCTAAACCTGGATTTAAGGACTGATTTTTCATGAATTTTGTGAAATTGACATGATAAGGTTCAAAACAATAGATCCTTGAACTAGGAACTTCTTTCTTTAAGGTTAAGCTATGAAGCCCCACATTTGCACCAATGTCCCATATTATTGGATTTTTTAGAGCTTTGGCAACTGTGACTAGCTGGCCAATCACTTCTTCTTCGTAATATCCAGCTAAGATGACCTCCTTTTCTAAATACTCTCTTGGATCAAGATGGAGTTTAACGCCAAATTTATTGGTACTTGAAACAAAATCTTTTTTAATTAGATCAGAAAGAAAAACGCTTCCAGGAATTCCCATTCGTAACATCGTCGTAATCAGGTAATTGAACAAAATTATAGTGTTTTATAAAATTTTTGGAATGGGGGCTATGTCAATTAATGCTTTTTGTTAAACTATTTCTACCATAAAAAGGTTAGCTTTTTGACCGCTTTTTTTGGCTTAAGTCACCATGTTTTTACATAAATTTTAGTCACACAAAAGAGTTTTGAATAAGGCTTTTTGCCTTGTAACGACTATTTTAATAGGAGAATTATTTGCTTTACTTTTCGATTCATGGTAATTTTCCATGTAACTAAACTTTCAAATGGAACTAAAGCTTCGGCATCTCTTTGTTTTTCTCATTCTCTTAGTCTGGAACGGTGCTGCAAGTGCTCAAGATTATAGCAAATCAGCGAATACTTGGTATTTTGGAGATAAAGCAGGATTAGACTTTAATTTTTCTCCACCTCAAGTAATTACAAATAGTACTTTTTCCAGCCTCGAAGGAATTGCTACGATTAGTGATGAAAATGGAGATTTGTTGTTTTACTCTGATGGACATACTGTATGGGATAGGTCACATACACCGATGCCCGCCGGAGATAAGTCTTTAAGTGGTCATTGGTCTTCATCACAATCTGCCTTGATTACGCCAAACTTGTTTGACAAAAATAAATATTACGTCTTCACGCTTGATGAACTCGGACGAAATGAAGGATTTTCATACTCCATCGTTGATTTATCTTTGGAAGGAAATGGTAATGCTAATTTAGTGCTTGGAGACGTTGTGGTTCAAGAAAGAAACATCAATTTAGTAAATCCTGTCAGTGAAAAAGTGACAGCAATTTTAAAAGAAAATCAACAAGAGTATTGGGTTGTCTGCCAATCTTGGGATACTAATGAGTTTTATGCTTTTGAAGTTACTTGTGAAGGAATTAATGAAACTCCTGTGATTTCTGCTATCGGAAATATACATACTGGTGGTCCTTCTAATATTAACGCAGTAGGCTACATGAAAGCAAGTCCTCAAGGTGATAAAATAGCCATTGTAAATCGTACGAATAATTCAATTGACCTTTTCGACTTTGATAAATCCACTGGAGAGTTTAGCAATGAAATAATCATTGAATCTACTGACGACATCTTGTATGGATTGGAATTTACAATAGATAATGAATTTCTATTCTTTGGTAGTCGATCTCGCATGACAAGGTATGCATTAAATTCAGGAGAAACTTTAAACTTAGGTTTAGATGATTTAGATTTCATCAGTGCTGCCAATAATTTCAAAGCCATTCAAAGAGGACCAGATGGTGAAATTTATCTTTCTGTATTAAACAAACCTTACCTTTCTATGATTGATGACCCAAGTGGAGTAAATCCAAGCATAGTCTCCAAAAGCATTTTTCTTGATCCTTTAATGGAAGGAATAACAACAAATTATGGCCTGCCAAATATTTTTTATCATTTTGATCGTTGTACCACAAGTATGGGAAGTGAAGTGCTGTACGCCTGTGAAGGATTTTCAGTGACTTACCATGGGGAAGAATATTTTCCTGGCAACACTTACGAAGTTTCAATTCCTCTTGAAAACTGTTGTGATTCAATTGTAAACTTAAGTGTTGATTTTATTGAACCCTATTATTCAACACTTGATTTTGTAAACTGCAGCGATACATTATTTATTTTTGATGGAAATCAAATTGAAGCTGGTTCAAGCATGGCTATAGTTTATGCTGCAGAAAATGGTTGTGATTCTACTGTTTTAGTCACCGTTAATGAAAGGTATTTTGAAGAACTAATATTTGAAGTTTGTGAAGAAGAATTGATTCCTTTTGGTAATGTTGATTATCCTATTGGAACAGATACACTTTTTTATTTTATTGATACAAATGGTTGCGACTCTGTTTTGCAATTAAGCGTTTTACAAGCTTCCACAATTCAGTATAATGATGTTACTACGATAACAAAGCCAGCTTGTTTTAATGACGATAATGGGCGTATTGACCTGAGCAATAACATACCATTAACTGAAGAATACGAGTTCTCTTTGGATGGTATAAATTATCAATCAGATCCTGTCTTCGAAAATTTAGCAGCTGGTGACTATCAAGTTTTTGTTAAAGACAAAAATGACTGCTTCATAGAAGAACTTGTTGTCGTTGAAGAAATTCCTGAATTATTTTTATCTATTCCAGATCTAGATTTAGCATGTAATCAAGATAGCCTTCTCATTAAGGTAGATGTTTTAAATGGAAACGAAGATTTGCTAGTTTGGCAATGGTCCACAGGCTCGAATACCCAAAGCATATTCATCGATGATGTTGGGACATATGCTTTTCAGGCACAATCTCAATGTCAAGAATTTAACGAAAGTATTGCAATCGAAAGGGAAGTTGATGATCAAATTATCCAGTATTATGTTCCTAATGCTTTTTCTCCAAATGGTGATGGCATCAACGATTGTTTTCAGCTTTTTGTCAATGAGGAAATGACCATCCAAAAATTCGACTTACACATTTATGACCGTTGGGGGAATGAAGTATTCAATACTGATGACCCAATGGACTGCTGGAATGGCAGCTTCAAAGGAAAGCGCTTGCAAAATTCTATTTTCGTTTATCAATTGGACCTAGACTTGTATTCTTGTAAAACAAATTATACTTTTCAGGAAAGTGGAGCCTTAAATTTAACAAACTAATCCATGCATCGGTATTTCTTAGAGATTTCATACAAAGGGACTAACTATCATGGCTGGCAAAAACAACCTAATGTCCCATCCATACAAGAAACATTTGAATCCAAAGTTGAAAAACTATTAGGGAGAAAAGTACATTGTCAGGGTTGCGGCAGAACAGATAAAGGTGTACATGCTTCCCAGTTTTATCTGCATTTAGATCTTGATGAGAAAGAATCTAATAGAATCCACAAATTAGCTAAGCTATTACCAGAAGATATTTCTTTGCTTTCAGTGAATAGACTTACTGAAAAAAGAGATGCACAGTTAGATGTCCAAACTAGATCGTACCAATATTATTTACATTTTCAGAAAGATCCTTTTTTAGCTTCATCGAGCGCGCTATACGATAAAGAAGATTATAAGCTGGATGTACTAGAAAAAGCATTTTATAGTTTAAAAGAAGTACGTGATTTCGAATACTTTTGTAAAACACCAAACAACTATAAGCATACAAATTGTGAAATCCGTGAGCTTAATTTTAAGATTGAAAAAGGTATTCTGTGCCTAACCTTTTCCGCTGATCGGTTTCTAAGAAGCATGATCAGGTATTTAGTTGCTAGCTTATTGGATGTTGCAAGTCAAAAAATTTCAATACAAGAATGGCAAAGCATTCTTAAAAAAGATAAAAAATTACCTCATAGAAAAGAAGCTTTTCCTCAAGGATTATATTTGGCTAAAGTCACATACCCATTTTTAACTAATTGTTCAACCTTGGAATCGAAAAATCTAATTTTTACAAAATAATCCTTATTTATACTGTTTATTTACGAAATATAATTATGAAAATGCTTTAAAATTTAAGCTGCATTGGTGAGTTTAAGATTTAATTACATATATTCGATCATTACATAACGAAAATCAATTATTATGTTAGGTACAATTATCGGGCTCTTAAGTGGTGCAGCTGGTGGAAACATTGCTGGTGCATTAATGAAAAAAAATTCCTTAGGTACGCTTTGGAATTCCGTTGCTGGAATTGCAGGTGGAGGAATAGGATCTTCTCTATTAGGCATGTTAGGCATGGCTGCAGGTGATCCAACTGCAGGTGGTAGTTTAGACATCGGATCGATGTTAGGCATGGCAGGTAGTGGTGTAGCTGGAGGTGGGGTGCTAATGGCTGTGATAGGAATGATCAGAAGAGCAATGGCTAAATAATAGTCAAAGATTTTCATCAAATTAAAAAGTCATCTGCGAAAATCGTAGATGACTTTTTGTTTTTATTGTTTCACAGTCTATAAAGATGCTACTTTCTAAGTTGATTAATGTTGAACTTAATTAGATTTTTAATATAATCTCTTAAGCGGCAAGCTTACTCTTTTTAAGTAACCTCATTTCCGTCAATCTTGTAGCTTCTCTGAAGGTCACCATTTTTTCCTCATCTTCATCCCATAATTTATGCCTCATCATTTTTAAACTTTCCCAAAAAGTAACTACAGTCACGTATTTGGTTAAGATAGGTTTTTCTCGCATGCACTTTTCGAGGTTGTAATTTGGAATCAAACTACTCAAGTGATGGATATGGTGGATGCCAATGTTTCCAGTTAACCATTGAAACATTTTTGGCAATTTATAATAAGTACTCCCTCTAATGGCTGACATCAAATAGTCCCAATTTGCTTTCCAATGCTTATAGCTTAATTCGTGTTGATGCTGTACATAGAAAAACCAAAAAGCAATTACTCCGAAAGATAAGATCAAAAACAACTGAATAAAAATAAACTTTTTCCATCCAAGCAATAAGGCAAGCGTAATGTATACGGTACCAATCAAAAGGTTACTTTTCATTTGATTGATGAACAACTGCTTTACATTTTTCATTTGTTTGGTAAACATTGGGTACCTGTTTGAAATGGTAAAGTAGTAAGCAGGAGCTACCACAAAAGTAATGACCGGCATTCTCCAGATTCTGTATCTCAACTTACCAAACCATTTTCTACTTTTATATTCTTTGACGGTAAGGGTAGGAATGTCACCAACCTCTCTAACTTCTAGTTGACCATTATGACCGTGGTGAAAATTATGAACTCTTGCCCAATATTTATACGGAATTGAACTAAAACAGCTACAAATAATTCCAATAATATTATTTAGTTTTTTGGATTTAAAAAAGGATTGATGCCCGCAATCATGCTGTATGATAAAAATTCTAACAAGAAAGAAAGCATTTATGATTCCTAGTCCGATGGTGATCCAAATAGACCAATTCAGACTTAAATACATTAAAATCCAAAGGGCTATGAAAGGCAAAAAACTATTCAAAATTTGAATAACAGCTTTTTTGTTGTTAGGCACTTGATAAGAAGAAATGATTTCTCTCCAATTTTTAAGAGATTCCTTAATTTCAAGATCGATTTTGTTATTATTCATAATCGTTGCTTATTATCTTAAATGTTAAATGTAGCTCATCACAACTTTGCACACAATATAAGTAATGTTAGAAAGAATCTAGGCCAATTTAGACCAAAAATCCCATAAGACTATGCCTACACAAACACTTACATTAAAAGAATGTTTTGTTCCGAATTGTGGAACTTCGATACATTGCTTGCTTTCTTCCATAAAAACATCACTTACCCCTTTTACCTCATTTCCAAATATTAACGCGTACTTCTCTGTTTTAATTGGCTTAAATTCATTTAAATAGGTGCTGTTATCAGCTTGTTCTATAGGAATTATGTTAAATTTTTCTTCTTTTAGGTGATCAATTAATGTTTTGCCATCTTCAAAATATTCCCATTCTACAGACTCTGTTGCTCCAATAGCAGTCTTTTGTATTTCTCTGTGGGGTGGTTTTGCACTAATGCCCAAGATGTAAATCTTTTCTATTGCTATTCCATCTGCAGTCCTAAAAGCAGAACCTACATTGAGGGCTGATCTTATATTGTCTAGTACAAGCACAACTGGGAGCTTTTTTTTACGTTTAAAAGCTTCTATATTATCTCTATTCAACTCTGACAAACTGAGTTTTCTCATTCTTTTCTTTTATATAAATTAACTTCAACAGTAAAGGCACTAAAATCTTTTACCAGTTCCCAATCTTTTTCAAGAGCATCAATTTCATGATCCTCAAAATCATTATAAACATTTGAATAGAAGATGTAACTTGATTCTTCAAAGTTATACTTAGGAAATCCCTCTTCATCTAATTTAGGATCAAAGTTTTTAATCGGCCCTATGTTTGGAAAGACGGTTCCTACTTGACTTCTTTCAATGTTATTTTGATCAATATAATCAATCATCTTAGTTCTAAGGGAATAATAAGGAAAATGGCCCAAAGTAGAATCCCAGCCTTGAGCTATTTTTTTGGGATACACCCAAACATTCCCAAGCAATAAAAAGACCACCACTAGAAAAAGCAAGTTTGCTTTTCGTTTAGCTGTCAAAGAAGATTTAATCAACAAGTACCAAAACAAAAAACTACTCATCAACATCAGAGGCAATAGGTACCGATGCGCCAGAAGCCCCTTGTAAATGATTAAGACCGGCGAAATGATCAAATCAATCAAGGCGGTCAAAAGGATTAGTTTGAATAACTTTTCATCTGCTTTGATGTTCGGTACCCTTGCCAATAAAAAGAAAATTCCTAGCCAAACAGCTATTCTGCCAAAGTCTAACAATCGCCATACATAAACAGCAACATTCCTTATCAACTCTTTGATCGAAACAAATTGAAAAGCATTGGCCCATTCGGATTCTTCATGATAACCTACCCAACCTGTATTTAAGTAATGAATCATTAAAAAGAAAATGACAGTCACTACCGCTGGAATGTAAACCAAATATTTCTTAAGTGATTGTAGTGCTACCTTTAAATTCCAAGCTTGTAAAACGTCGAATAAAATCAAGGCCGACATCACCATCATACCACGCATGCTTATCAAGCCTAGAAAAGTAGCTGCTAAAATTTTAAGTTTTGGTCGGTCTAACAATATTGCATAAATAAGTTGGAACATAAAGAAAAGTAAAATAATGTCCGGACTCATCAAAATAGCCTGACCAAGAAAACAGGCATCCACCATAATTAAGATTAAAAGCAATATGGCCTTTTCTTCATTGATCAGATGCGTTCCTATGCGAAATACATAATAGATGATCCCAAGCAAAAAAGGAATCATTGCATAGTGAGAGACTGGGAGTGAAGGGCTAAATATTTTCCACAAAGAAGCTAAGTACATTCCAAAGATTGGAGGGTGACCACTATCAATTTCACTGGGTAGCTTCCAATTGAATATTCCTTGTTCAAATAGAGCCCATGCTTGTTTAGCGCCAAGCTGATAGGTGTCCCAAAAAAAGATGTTGTTTCTGCTTAGAATGACTAAGACAAGAATTATCAAGTAAAAAGGAAAGAGCTTTTTAAACTGCAAATTTAAGCGTTAAGCTGTAAATTATTTAGAGACTTATGTTTGATGGACCAATAGGATCATTCAACAAATACTGTTTAGCGCAATTATTTATGCATCAATGGTTTCTTCTAATGTACTAATTGAAGTTTTTTTTTCGAGTTTTTCCTTATTCTCTATACATGCTTTTACAAAAGCAACAAATAAAGGATGCGGATTTTCAACGGTACTTTTTAGTTCTGGATGAAATTGGACGCCTAAAAACCAAGGATGATTTTCCAGTTCCATAATTTCTACTAATCCTGTATCTGGATTAAATCCTGAAGCGATCATTCCAGCTTCTTCAAATTTCTTCAAGTAAGCATTATTAAATTCATACCTATGGCGATGTCTTTCTTCAATCTTTTCTTTCTGATAAGCTTCATAAGCTTTTGTCCCCTTTTTAACTTCACAAGCATAGGCACCTAATCTCATGGTCCCACCTTTGGATTCCACATTTTTTTGATCTTCCATTAAATCAATGATTGGATAAGGTGTTTTTTCGTCAACTTCAATGGATGCAGCTCCAGAAAGATAAATAACGTTATTGGCATATTCAACTGCTGCTGTTTGCATACCTAAACAAATTCCAAAGAATGGGATTTTGTTTTCTCGAACGTATTTGATCGCTTGAATTTTGCCTTTGATTCCTCTTTCACCAAATCCTGGAGCGACCAAGATCCCATCCAATTCTTTAATTGCTTTTACGACTAAATCATAATCTCCTTCCAATTTTTCAGAATGGATTGGGACTATGCTGACTTTGCATTCCGTTTCGCCCGCTGCATGAATGAACGACTCATAGATCGATTTGTAGGCATCTTGGAGTTCGTTGTATTTTCCAACTAGTCCGATTTTTACTGCGTGCGAAGGGTTCTTAAGTTTCCCTAAAAAAGTTTTCCATGCGCTTAGGTCTGGTTCATTTCTCGGTTCCATACCCAGTTTGTTGAGAACTGAAATGTCCAGTTGCTCTTTAAGCATGTGCAAAGGAACATCATAAATTGATTCGGCATCTATCGCCTCAATGACTGAATTTTTATGAACATTGCAAAACAAAGCCAGTTTATTTCTTATTTCGTTTGTTAAAGGTTTCTCTGTCCTACAAACCAAAATATCTGGTTGTATTCCCGTGTTTAAAAGTTCTT
The DNA here is from genome assembly GCA_937941095.1 of uncultured Saprospiraceae bacterium. Lineage (GTDB taxonomy): Bacteria > Bacteroidota > Bacteroidia > Chitinophagales > Saprospiraceae > JALZVN01. The sequence continues at coordinate 14,097 of CALDYJ010000122.1, forward strand.
TGACAGAATGTTGTGTTGGTTTGGTTTTGAGCTCTTTAGCTGCGCTTAAATAAGGGATTAAAGTCAAATGCACAACCAAGGTGTTTTCTTGGCCTAGCTTCAAGCGCATTTGTCTTAAAGCTTCTAGGTAAGGTAATGATTCTATATCTCCCACAGTACCGCCTAATTCAGTTATCACGATGTCAAAATCTTTGCTTTTACCTAGTATTGTAGCTCTGCGAATAATTTCATCTGTGATGTGAGGAACAACTTGTACCGTTTTACCTAAATAGTCACCTTTACGTTCTTTCTCGATAACGGTTTGATAGATCCGTCCAGTTGTAACGTTGTTGGCTTGAGATGTTGGAGTATTTAAAAACCTCTCGTAATGACCAAGATCTAGGTCGGTCTCTGCTCCGTCGTTCGTAACAAAACATTCACCATGTTCATATGGGTTTAGTGTCCCAGGATCGACATTGATGTACGGATCAAACTTTTGAATGGTAACTTTAAAGCCTCTGGCTTGGAGAAGTTTAGCCAAAGATGCAGATATAATACCTTTTCCCAAGGAGGAGGTTACTCCACCCGTAACAAATATATACTTGGTCATTTTGTAGATTAATTTTTGAAAGTATTGCTACGGGATACAAAGATAGTATTCTGTAGTCTATTTTCAAACCTTATCTACCTTTGTATTTAATCTTCTTTAGAAGCCAAAGTAAATGGATTCCTTTGGTTGTACTTCTGGAGGTACAAAAATATCTTAGCTTCCTTTTTATCATTTTTCAGAAAATGTGAATACAGGTTTGAGTCGTCTTTAATAAAAGCCATAAAGGAATGTTCATTAAAGTCTGCCACTTGGCCAGTAGCCAGCTTCATGATCATTTGTTTTCTAACCATTTTTGCATCATCATAAGTTGCTCTAGAGCTTGAAAGACCTGCTATTGAATTTTTAGCAGAGAAGAAATCTTCAATGTTAAAATGACAAATATTACCAATTATTCTAATCCTAGTGAAATTAACTTGACTATCTTTAGAACCTGCATTATTGCCGAATTTGATCTTATAATTTCTCACAAAACCATATTGAATGTGTGGAATGCCGTTGACACAAATACCCCAGAAGCTAGAAGTGTTTACAGATCGTTCTTTCTTCTTACTTACATTCCGCTTTTTAATTTTTTTAATTTTTAGTTGGTTAAAGTATTTGGAGTCTCCCCACTTTATGTCAAAATCATGAAATGAAATGGAAGGAGCATTACTTAAAAACTCTTCGTAAGAAGCATAAATTCCATCTTGATAGCTAGTCGCATTAGAATGGATATCCATTTGAGCTTGGGCGCTAAGAATAGAGAGCAGGGTACAGATTGTTAGATATAGAAATCTCATAGCGTAGTGTTTAAATAGTACGTTAATAAGCTATGGTTTTCCTTAAATTGTTATTAGATTGTTTGAATAGG
>CALDYJ010000123.1 GCA_937941095.1 uncultured Saprospiraceae bacterium
TTTTCTTATCTATTTCCTTATTGTCAATGAACTTTCTTTATATCGAACACAACCGTTTGTTGTGTAATAGATGTCTTATTTTCAAAGCGAGTGCAAAGATATTTTAAAACTTTTGATTTCGCAAATATTATTATTAAAAAAGTAAGCTAAATGAAACACGGTATTTAATAAGGCAAACTCATATTTTGCGCAAGCCTTTAGCCCAATAAACCAACAATAGCCAAACTTTATATCTTAGATTTTAGCTTTTCAATACATTCCATTTACTGCATTCAAGTAAATACTAAAAAAATTTGAACCTATTGAAGCAAAATAAGAGTTTATAAGTATAATCGGAGCTTGGAATAATCCATAGTCTAAGAACAATCTTTCCACCAGATAGTCCATGAATTATATTTATTAATTAATTTTGGAGAATGAAAGCAACATCAATAGACACCATGAAAAAACATAATTTTAGTGCAGGCCCTGCTGTCTTGCCAAGAACGGTTATTGAACAAGCCGCAAAAGCCACGCTAAATTTCAACGACTCTGGTCTTTCTATATTAGAGATGTCTCATAGAGGAAAAGATTTGGTTGAAGTTTTAGAAAACGCAATGAGTCTCTGCAAAGAATTACTTGGATTAGATGATGATTACGAAGTGATGTTTTTGACAGGTGGAGCAAGCAGTCAGTTTTACATGACAGCCATGAACTTCTTAGATGAAAATGGTAAAGCTTGTATTGTAGATACGGGTACTTGGTCCTCTAAGGCCATTAAAGAAATCAAACGTTTCGGCCCCTTGGAAACTTTAGCAAGCTCTAAGGATAAAAACTATTCTTACATACCTAAAGGTTATCAGGTCCCAAGTGATGCAAGTTTTTTGCACATCACTTCTAACAATACAATTTATGGTACTCAACATCATGAGTGGCCAGACACAAAAGTTCCATTGATTTGCGACATGTCGTCTGATATTTTTAGTCGACCAATTGATAAGAATAAGTATGGCGTAATCTATGCTGGAGCGCAAAAAAACATGGGTCCTGCTGGAACAACATTAGTCATAGTTAGAAAAGACATGTTAGGAAAAGTAAAAAGAGAGATTCCTACGATGTTAGATTACAATACACATATACAAAAAAAATCTGCCTTTAATACCTGGCCAGTTTTACCTATTTATGTTAGTATGCTAACCATGCAATGGGTTAAAGAAAATGGAGGTGTAGAAGGCATGCAAGTTAGAAACCAAGAAAAAGCGGATCTACTTTATCAAGAACTAGATTCGAACCCCTTGTTTAAAGGTGTAGCTGCAAAAGAAGATAGGTCGCTTATGAACATTACTTTTCTAATTAACGACGAATCATTGACAGAAGAATTTTTAAGGGTTACAAGTGAGCAAGGTGTTTCAGGAATAAAAGGTCACAGGTCAGTTGGTGGGTTTAGAGCATCAACTTATAATGCACTGGAAAAACAAAGCGTAGAAGTACTTGTTGATATTATGAAATCATTTGCTAATAAATATGGATAGGTTTTGCCAATAATAAAAAGAAAAGGACGAAAAAGAGTACTTAAACAAAGGCTCCAAACCAGAGAAATTGAAATCAATGGTTTTAAGTTGCCTGTTAAGTATTATCAAGAGCTCGGTAGGAGCTCCATTCGCCTTACTTTTGGTAAAGATGCCATTATATTTAGAGTCCCCCTCGAAACAAGTATTTCCGAGAAAACAGAAAAAGAATATTGGGATTGGTTTTTTGAAAATGTACAAAGCAAAATTGATAAGCACCCTTCTTTGGTAAACATGTACATCAATAAAGAGTATTATGATGGGCAAGAATACAAGGTCGGTGATAAGTCTTACTTTTTAGAAATCAAAGAAGCAAAAAGAAAAACATTATCAGCAAAAGCGGCTGGAGAGATCATCACGATTACGATCCCTAAGGATTTAAATCCAGAAGTGAGAAGCAAATCGATCAAGGCTATTTTGAGTAGGATTGTGGCTAAAGACATGAAGCCTGAAATTATCAGAAGGGTCAAAGAATTAAACTACCTACACTTTAAGATTCCAGACATCAATAATGTAGCTTTAAAATACAACACTTCAAATTGGGGAAGCTGTTCTACTAATGGCAACATAAACTTGTCTTCACGATTATTGTTTGCCCCACAGGCTGTCATTGATTATGTCATTATACATGAACTCGCTCATTTTTTTGAAAGGAATCATTCGACAAGGTTCTGGAAAAGAGTAAGGGATGCAATGCCTGAATACAAGCTCCATGAAAAGTGGTTAAAAGAAAATGGGGAGCTGTGTGATTTTTGATCATCCATTCATGTCTTGCTAAAATAAAAAAGGGTACTCAATAAATTGAGTACCCTTTTTTTACTTGCTGTATAAAACAAGTTTATTCTCCTACTACTTGAAAGTCAATAATTGGTTGTACCTCTTTATGAAATTTCAATGTAGCTTTGTAATCTCCTAAGATTTTTACGTCTCCGTCGATTTCGATTTTCTTTCTTTCTATTTCTACGTCGTATTGTTCTTTTAATGCTGCTGCAATTTGGAAATTAGTTACACTTCCAAAAATCTTACCGCTTGTTCCCGCTTTAGCACCAATTCTCAACACCTTACCTTCTAGCTTGTTAGCAAACTCTTGGTAAGTACCGACCATTTTAGCTTCTTTAGCATCTTGTCTTCTTCTAAGATCAGCCAAACGTCTTCTGTTTGTATCATTGGCAATTAAAGCATGTCCTTGAGG
>CALDYJ010000124.1 GCA_937941095.1 uncultured Saprospiraceae bacterium
ACATGATTTCATTATGGACAATACCAACCCTGATACCGTTAAACATCAAATGGATATTTATTGGGTGGTAACTGGAGGAGCAGATCCGATTGAATATTTGAAAAAATATTCTGGCAGATTTACATTATGTCACGTTAAAGATCGTATGAAAAATGCGGGCGATGAAAGAGAAGCTACATGCATCTTAGGAACTGGAATCATTGATTTTCCCAAAATTCTTAAAGTTGCCAAAGACAACGGTATGGAACACTTCATCATGGAACAGGAACGATATGATGGCTCTACTCCTCTTAAGAGTGCAGAAGCAGGTGCAGCTTATTTAAAGGATTTGGTCTTTGCTTAAATTAGACTTTAAATCGCTGTGATTTTAGACATAAGACTTAAGACTTAAGATATTTGGTGAAAATCACTTTTACATTTTATATTCGAGTCACTCCGAAAAAATCTTTGCTGGAAATCGTAGAATTTTATTTGTTAAATTGAATAAGCGTTTCGTCCAAGGTCTCCGACCCAATGTCGTTTAGTTAAGATATTATGATTATATTTAATATGAAGTTGAGAATGTATTATTTATTAATAAATTAATAAAACAAAGACATGATTGACTTTAGAAAACGCTTGATATTTCACTTAAGAAAACAAATATCACAAGAAGAATATAAATCACTTTGTAGAGGAGAGAATAAAAAATCCTTTAGGCGTAAGCGCGTATTTTCACTAACTCGATTAATAGTAATTATCATGTTTCTACAAAAATCCTATCAGCAAGAAATCAACAATTTTTGTGATCTTATTTACGGAGGAAAATATAATATAAAAACAGCAACAGCAGGAGCTTTGAGCCAAGCAAGAGCGAAGTTAAATCCAAAGGCTTTTACCCATTTGACAGATCTAATAATAGATAGGTTTTATGGAGAAGCAGATTACCAAAAGTGGAACGGTTACCGTTTATTGGCTGTAGATGGGAGTGTTTTAAATCTACCTTATTCAAAAAGCATAATAAAAGAATTTGGCTATGAGAAATATATAAAAAAAGGAAGTGGTAAGAAAAGTATGGCTAGATGTTCAATCTTATATGATGTGCAAAATCAAATAACTTTAGACGCGCAAATAGATTCTTATAAAACAAGCGAGAAGGCATTATTTCAAGGTCATTTGGAAAAAATACAATCCGGAGATTTAATACTAGGAGATAGAGGATATGGGCTGAACTCCATTATCTATGCGGTATTGGAGAGGGACGCAGACTATTGCATTCGCTTAACAAAACATAAAATGAACAAATTCAAAACGTTCATGAAATCTAAAAGAAAAGAACAAGTAATAGAAATAAAAGTCAATCCAGAAACAATAGGAGTTCCAAAAACTAGTAAAGTATTTATAAAAATGAGGTTAGTAAAAATTAAATTAGATAGTGGAGAAATAGAATTATTAGGAACAAGTTTGATCGATAATAAAAAATATAATACAAAGGTTTTAAAAGACTTATATCATTTAAGATGGAAGGTAGAAGAAGCATATAAAATGCTAAAAACTAGGGTTAATATTGAAGAATGGTCAGGGCGAACAGCCCGCTCAATCCATCAAGATTTTCATGCAAAAATATTGATGATGAACTTATGTGCAGCGCTTAGTTTCCCAATAGAAAAAAAAGTAAGAGAGGAGTATAAAAAAGAAAATACTGGAAATAAATACGATCAAAAGATAAATAGAGCTAATGCACTTTCAGAAACAAAAAATAGTTTGATAAAAATTCTTTTGAACAAGGCAAAATATACCATACTTAAGGTTATTGATAAAGTGATCAGAGCTTCAAGAACTATAATTAGACCCAATAGAAAAAACAAAAGAGTGAAAATACTCAGAAAACGAAAAGCTCTTAATTATAAACGCATTTGAGCTTAACTAAACGACATTGGGTCAGAGACCTTCGGCTGGAAGTCGGTTTTTCAAGTTAATCAAAAGAAAGATTAAGTCATCGAAGATGACTAAAAAGTCTGGCGTCTGACGTCTTAAGTCTGACGTCTCTATTTAACCTGATTCAAAGCCTCCTTATACCTCGCCAAACATCTCTCCCTTGCAAATTTATGATCAACAATTGGTTCAGGATAATCTTCGGTTCCATATTCTGGCACCCATTTTTTTACATAAATTCTTTGCTTGTCGAATTTTTCAAGTTGAGAAGTTGGGTTAAAAATTCTGAAGTATGGAGCAGCATCAGTTCCAGAGCCACTTGCCCATTGCCATCCTCCATTATTACTAGCTAGATCAAAATCTAATAGCTTCTTTGCAAAGTAAGCTTCGCCCCATCTCCAATCAATTAATAAATGTTTGGTCAAAAAACTAGCGACTACCATTCTCACTCGATTGTGCATATGTCTAGTTTGGTTCAATTCTCGCATACCTGCATCGACTAACGGATAACCTGTTTTTCCTTGGCACCATTTTTCAAAATGTTCTTCGTTGTTAACCCATTCTATGGCTTCGTATTTAGCTCTGAAAGCATTCGATTCCACTCTCGGAAAATTAGCTAAAATCTGTGAATAGAAATCTCTCCAAACCAATTCACTTAGGAAAGTTTCATTTATGTTGATTGCTTTTCTTGCTTTTTCTCTGATGGATATGGTTCCAAATCTAAAGTGAATTCCGAGCCTTGAAGTACCATCAATTGCTGGAAAGTTTCTTTGTT
>CALDYJ010000125.1 GCA_937941095.1 uncultured Saprospiraceae bacterium
AGCTCCCAATTCTTTGCTAATATATGATCGTACCAGATGTCAATGATTACGGGTGAATACTTACCGTGAATTGGCATAACGCGATGTGTACTTTTCTTAACCTTTGGGTGATTATCTGTATACCTATCGATCATTTTATGAAGTTTCACCCCTTCCAGAATTTCTTTACTAAAATTCAATCCTTCAGGCCTTTTTATGGAGTCTGCAATAAAATTACCTATCAAATGATCTTCATTATCGCAAGAAAGGAAAAGATGAGCTAAATAATTCATAATGTAAACTAACTAAAAAAGTATATTTGCGCCTGTTTTAAAAGCTTTATGAAAACCAAAGGTCTTATTTATAAAATAAAAACAAGAAAATGTCCTTAAAAGCAGGTATTGTTGGCTTACCTAATGTTGGAAAATCTACGCTGTTTAACGCTTTAACAAACGCGAAAGCTTTAGCAGCTAATTATCCTTTTGCAACCAAAGACCCTAATGTTGGTGTAATTACTGTGCCAGATGAACGCTTACAACGACTATCCGATATCGTAAATCCGCAAAAGATCCTCCCTACAACCATCGAAATTGTCGATATAGCTGGTTTGATAAAAGGAGCAAGTCAAGGGGAAGGATTAGGGAATCAGTTTTTAGCCAATATTAGAGAGGTTGATGCGATCTTGCATGTTGTCCGGTGTTTTGAAGATGATAACATTGTTCATGTTGATGGAAATGTTGATCCTGTAAGAGATAAAGAAATAATTGACACCGAACTTTTACTAAAAGACCTCGAAACCGTCGAAAAGAGATTAGACAAACTTAAAAAACAAGCTAAAAGCGGTCAGAAAGAAGATGTAAAACTTGTTGAAGTTTGTGAAGAAATAAAAGAAGTTCTTGAAGCTGGAATGCCAGCAAGAACAATTAATGCAGAAGCTGAGAAGGAAATCTTGCTTAAAGAAATGTACCTTCTAACCAATAAGCCAATCTTATATGTTTGTAATGTGGACGAAGATTCTGTGCTAAAAGGTAATGAGCTCACCGAAAAGTTTAAAGACCTAGTTAAAGATGAAAACGCAGAAGTGATCTTAATTAGCGCAGGAATTGAAGCAGACATTGTAGAATTGGATTCCATTGAAGAGAGAATGGAGTTTTTGTCTGAAATGGGTTTAAAAGAACCGGGTGTAAATAAAGTAATACAATCTTCCTACAAGTTGCTAAACCTCATCACCTACTTCACCGCCGGCGAAAAAGAAGTCAGAGCCTGGACAATTGTAGATGGCTGGAAAGCACCGCAAGCAGCAGGAGTTATTCATACAGATTTTGAGAAAGGTTTCATTAGAGCAGAAGTAATAAAATACAATGACTACCTACAATTTGGTTCTGAACAAGCTGTGAAAGAAGCTGGTAAAATGGGTGTTGAAGGAAAAGAATATGTTGTAACGGATGGCGATGTGATGCACTTCAGGTTCAATGTTTAGTGCTTCTTTGCGTTTTTAAAAATAAAATAAAGTAAAGATTGGCTCATAAAGAAAATCGTCAATCCAATGATACTGACAATCTTTATTTTTCTAAAAATCGCAGCATCGTCAACAAAAATAATTGAAGGTCGACCGGAGAAGATAACTAAAATAATAAAACTCAATAGTGTTAAAAATAAATGAAACTGCTGAAACTTAATAGTTTCAGCGGTTTTCTTATGCTGTGCTTTAATTATGAAACAACATAAAGTTAAGATCAAAGCACCAAGCATTCCTATTACGGATACATTAATCACCTTAAATCCTTGTTCTGTTTCAAAGTCTAAACTGCTCTGATAAAATACAGACGAGATTAATACAAGAACCAGCGCAGCAATTAGATAAGCTATGTAAAATTTGTTTTGCATTCCAAAATTAAAGCAATGCCTAACAACATTTGTTAGATGAAACCAAGTCAGATAAATTAACTTTCATCTTTTCTCCCACAGCAGGACTACAACATGCGCTTACATCCTCCCCTGCAGCTGTCTGACGATCTTGCGCCTTACATGTAGTGGAGTCTTTGCCTAATGAAAAAGTTATCACATTATCCAAAACTTGATACCCATTTACAGGAAGGATAGCTGTATGAAAACTATTATTTCCGTATTCAAATTTAACAACTTCCTTAGCATACGTTGCCCTTACTTTGTCTACTGCATTAGCAATGCCCAAAGCTTTGCTTGTATTGACCCGATGGTCAGCTTGCTTTTCTTCAGCTTCCCATAATTGAACATGTACTTCATTCCATTTATTTTGGATTCCTCCACAATCAACGGTATCGTAAGTAACATTCTTGATTTCTGTGATGTGAAAATCCTCCCTTACAAATGAATGTTCTCCATACTTAAATCTCAACGCGTGGTTTGGATGCTGCGCTAATAGTTCTTTAAATTCTTGATACTTCATAATTATTTCTTTTAACAGTTACTTATTTCTTTACATGCCTTTAAGAACATCGGATCAAAATAATCTTTCATTTCTTTCCAGCCTTTTGAATCTATGCAATAACAAACAGAATTCCCTTCTATGTTTCCTTTGATTAATCCAACTTCTTTTAATTCTTTTAAATGTTTTGAAATGGTTGATTGAGCTAGACCTATGTCAAGAACTAATTCGCCACAATTGCAGGTATTGTTTTTTATCAATTCTTGCACAATAGCTAATCGCGCAGGATGTCCCAAGGCTTTGGCGTATGCTGCTGCTTTGAGATGCTTTTTAGAGTATTTTTCTATTTTAGTAAGTCCCATTCAATTATTTATATATCGCAATATAGCGATAATGTCTTGAACATGCAAGTGAACAGGCTAAAAAGAAAAAAATTAGTCGCTAAATACAAAAAATCCGAGCCCTCCAGGATCATTAATGATCACATTATCTACGATCCCTTCTTTATTAAAAACACTGATTTCCTCTGATATTTTCAGGTTCAATGTTCTTAAGCGTTTTATAATTTCAAGATTCTTTGTACCGTTAAAGAAGCTCAGTGATGGATTGTGAAATTGATGAGGGCATGCACCTGCAGACATAATGCTGATTGCAAAACCTGATTCGTTTTCCATACTTATCCAACCTTGTTCAATGCCTCCCATTGTCTTTTTAAAACCTAAAAGTTGGTAGATATTTATTGTTGCAAGCATATCCAATACTTCAATGCTATAGCCACTATAATTGCCCAAATAAGAAGCATGATTTATTGGTTCTAAAGCCCATTGTTCATTTTCTTTTAATAAATAGACATAGGATCCACTCGGGTCTTGCAAAGTGAAACATAGAGGGTCTTCTTTGAGAAAACAACTAGCTCTCAAAGACTCTAGTCTATCAGCTAAATCTGATAGGTATAATTTTATCCCACTTCGAAATATGGCTTTTGGTTCAATCTTTATTACTAAGTCTTTAGCTGACACAAAATGATCTGCAGCTATCTGTCTATATTCAAAGTCAAGTGACTTATAAAAGTCAATACTTTTATTTAGATTTGGAGTAGATACAGCTAGGTAATCCTTCATGATTGCTTATTGGTTGAAAATGTAACAGAATATAAACATACTATTATTTATATTCTTAGTTTTTTTTACGATTAAAAATTAACTATGAATCCGATCTTAAAAAACGTGATAGCTGTCGTGGTAGGAATATTTGTTGGTGGCCTTGTCAATATGGGAATCATTATGATAAGTCCTTACATCGCTCCACTTCCGGAAGGCGTTGATCCTTCGGACATCGAAAGCATAAAAGAAAATATAGGGAGTTACAGTACACTCAATTTATTTATGCCAATCCTTGCCCATGCTTTGGGCACTTTTGTTGGCGCATTCATTACAACCAAACTTTGTGCAATCAAAAAAATTGCTTTTCCACTCCTTATCGGATTCTTTTTCTTATTTGGAGGCGTTCAAATGGCTAGGATGATCCCTGCTCCTTCTTGGATGATGTGGACAGATTTACTATTAGCTTACATCCCGATGGCATGGTTGGGTGCTAAATTAGGAGGCGTAGATAAAACATGATAAGAAAGTTCTATTACATTTTATTATTTTTCTGTTTAAGTGCTTGTCCACCACCTTTGAAGTATGTTGAGGTACCTTTACATATTATTCCTGAACCGGTAGAAATTCTCCAGACTGATGCTTGTCTTTCTGTCCATAAGCAAAAGCTTGTTTTTGAAGTGGATGAAAGTTTAAAGCCTAAACTGTCTGAATGGAAAACTCAATTTGGTATTAAAACAAATGAGTCGAAGGAATCAACTAAAATTTATTGCTCAATAAATGAGAATCTTAGGAAGGAATCTAAGTACAAATTGATTATTAATCAAAAAGGCATACAAATTACTGCAAGTGACTTTGAAGGTTTGTATTATGCTTTGCAAACTATGAAGCAAATATTTGATACAGACGATAGTAATTTACTCTGCATTCCTCATTGTGAAATTAATGATTACCCTAGATTTAAATATAGAGGAATGCATTTGGATGTGTGCAGGCATTATTTTAATGTAGATTTTATTAAGAAGTACATCGACTTGTTAGCCTATCATAAGTTCAATTATTTTCATTGGCACTTAACCGAAGATCAAGGATGGAGAATCGAAATTAAAAAGTATCCAAAACTTCAAGAAATAGCAGCATTCAGAAAAGAAACTTTAATCGGGCATTATAACGATCAACCACACAAATTTGATAACACTAAATATGGAGCGTACTACTCACATTCAGAAATCAAAGAGATCGTAAAGTATGCTGAAGAAAGAATGATAACTGTAGTCCCTGAAATTGAAATGCCAGGTCATGCCCAAGCTGCTTTAGCTGCTTATCCTCAATTAGGTTGCACAGGAGGGCCTTATGAGGTATTAACTAAATGGGGAATCTCAGAAAACGTCTACTGCCCTTACGAAAAAACATTTGATTTTTTGGAAGGTGTAATAGATGAAGTCGTTGAACTTTTTCCAGGACCTTACATCCACATTGGTGGGGATGAGTGCCCTAAAACTACTTGGAAGAACTCGGCCTTTTGCCAGCAATTAATTAAAGATAAAGCTTTAAAGGATGAACACGGACTGCAGTCCTATTTTATCAAGCGTATGCAGGCTTACATCAACGAGAAAGGCAAAAAAATCATCGGCTGGGATGAAATCCTTGAAGGGGGAATCGCTCCAAATGCTACAGTCATGTCTTGGCGTGGAACTGAAGGAGGAATTCAAGCAGCAAAACAAGGACATGAGGTCATAATGACACCTACTTCTCATTGCTATTTCGACTATTATCAATCTGAAGATGAAAACGAACCACTTGCCATCGGCGGATTTTTACCTTTAGAAAGAGTTTATAATTATGAACCTATTCCTGCTGAATTGGATAGCGAATTTCATAAGTACGTATTAGGTGCTCAAGGTAATGTTTGGACAGAATACATGAACACAAGTAATCAGGTCGAATACATGGCTTATCCAAGAGCTTGTGCTATTTCAGAAACAAATTGGAGTCCTGTTGCGAAAAAAAATTATAAATATTTCACGAAAAAACTACAAAGTCATTATAATAGATTAAGTAAAAAACGCGTAAATTTTGCCGATCATCTCTCAGAAGTTACAGCAGTGATTAAAAACAAGCAGGGAAAACTAATAGGCCACTTAAAGACACCAAATGAAAAGGTGGATATAAAGTATTGGTCAAATAAGAATACTGAAAAAAAGCTATACAAAGAAAGCTTTGAACTGCCTAAAATGGACACTTTGTTCTATGCTTCCTTCGACGGAGAGCAAAGAGCAAGTAAAATTTATAAAAATGTATTTACGCAACACAAAGGCATTAAATGTGATTATAAGCTGCTGGTAGAAGCAAGTGAAAAGTATGGCGTACATGGTTCTGATTTATTAATGAATGGCATTTTAGCAAATCCCAATAAATTTGGGGATAAAGAATGGCTAGGATTTAATGGAACAGGAACTTCTGTGATGATAGATTTTGAAAAGCTTCAAGACATTTCAAAAATAAAATTAGGCTTTTTTAATGCTCCAGCTTATTGGATTTACTTACCAAGGAAAGTAATCATCTATATTTCAGAAGATGGTCAAACTTGGAGCAAGATATTCGAATCAAAAAAGATTGAAGGGCAAATTAAACGGCTTGAATACCCTATAAGCTTAAATGAAATCAAGACCAAATTTCTAAAAGTATCCATTGAAAACTTTGGTCGAATTCCACAAGGCGCAGAAGGTGCTGGACATAAAGCTTGGTTATTTTTAGATGAAATTCAGATCTATTAGCAGAAAAAGATTCAAATTGTTAATTTTTATCTTAATAATCTTGCCTTCCGTCTATCGATTTGAGAAGTCTATACATAAAAACCTATCTTTCATCTGTAAAAATTAAGACTTCTGTAACATTTTGAAAACTTGAAGCGTCCTCTTTTCGAACACAATCGCGAGTGTGATTTTTACTAATAATATAAATTATACATAATGAAAAAATTAATTCTAATGCTTACTGTCATGGTAAGTTACACGTTTACCAACGCTCAAAACATCATTGATAAACATTTTAGCCATTACAAAGGTGCAGATAATTTTACGACCATTTCTGTAACCGGCAAAATGTTCCAATTAGCTTCTCAAATTGAAATGGAAATAGATGGAAAAGATACAGAGCACATGCAAGATATGATCTCTAGGATAGAGTCTTTCAATATGATCGTGGGCGAAGAAATGCCAAATGCAAAAGCGGATTACACCAATGGTTTATTAAAGGTAAAGGACAGCCATGAAGAATTGATGCGAATCAATAATAAGGAAGGCAATTTCACTATTAAAATTGATGAGTCTAATGGTCTAGTTAAGGAAGTGATCATGATTGCACAATCTGATAAAAATTTCGTAGCATTCTCACTTATGGGCAGTATTCAAATGGAAGAACTTGGAGAAGTCGTTAATGAAATCCAAAAACATGGAATGGATGATATCGAACAAATCTTTGATAATAATAACATTGATGATTTTAAAGTTTACCCAAATCCGAGTAAGAGTTCCCAAAATGTAAACATAGACATCCCGAATAAAATGATTGGTGGAAAGGTAATCGTTACTGATCTAGATGGAAAGTTATTGGATCAATATGAAATTACCAACCAAACACAATCAATCAACACAAATAATTATAGAAATGGTTCTTACATTGTCCAATTAGTAAAGGATGATATTCGAATGAGTAAAAAAGTTATCATTCTAGACTAATCTAATCTTTGACTAATGCCTACTTAAACTAAAATAATGAAAAAGAAATTTATCGGGCTTTTATTCACTGTACTTTTTATGAGTACAATAGCTTTCGGCCAAAGCCCAACAATATCTAATTTTGAGAAATCCTCTAATGGTTATAAAGTGTTTTTATACCAAAGTGTGATAAGAATGTTGAATAAAGATCAAAATCCAGAATTCAATAAGTTAATCAAAGATTTGGATCACCTTAGACTATTGTCTAATGAAAGCGATGCTCTTGAGAGCATAACAACTTTTACAAGTCTAGATAATGGCATCAAAAGTGAAGGTTTCGATCTAATCATGTCATACGATAACAAAGAACGAAAATGCCATGTCTATGAGTTAGAATCTAATAAAGGAAAATCTACATGGGTCATAACCTTTTTAGTAGATAGCAGAGCTGGGCTTATGGAAATGAAAGGTACCTTGGATTTAAAATACTTAAGTGCCATAAGTCATGTAAACTTTGACAAACTTGAGGAATTAATACCTATGGGTGCAGAAGACTGGAATTAGTCAATAATGAGCGTATTAAAAATTAATAATCTCCATAAGGAGTATGGTAGAATAACGGCAGTGAACCAGCTTAATCTTACGATTGAAGCTGGTTCAGTGTTTGGTTTACTTGGACCAAATGGTTCTGGCAAAACAACCACTTTAGGAATGATCCTAGGTGTTATTAATCCAAGCGCAGGAAATTTTTCTTGGTTTGATGAAAGCATGGAAACAAACTCCAGACAAAGAATAGGGTCCATACTTGAAAAGCCAAATTTCTATCCAAACTTTTCAGCCTATAAAAATCTTCAGTTAGCTTGTTTAATAAAAGAAACAAATGAAGAAAGAATCTCCGAAGTTTTAAAACAAGTTGGACTATTTGAAAGAAGATTTGATCCTTTTAAGACTTATTCTTTGGGCATGAAACAAAGATTAGCTATTGCTTCTGCCCTATTGGCTAATCCTGAAGTATTAATTTTAGACGAACCGACTAACGGATTAGACCCAAAAGGAATTTCTGAGATAAGACAGCTCATACTGGAGATAGCATTAAGTGGAAAAACTATAATTTTGGCCAGTCATTTATTGGATGAAGTTCAAAAGGTTTGCTCTGATTTTGCCATTCTTAATTATGGAAACCTTATATATCAGGGAAAAGTTGATGAAGGATTTGGGGATGAGATGATCATAGAGATTGCTTCTGATGATTTAGAATTATTAGAAAAAGTTGTGCGAGAATATCCAAACTACATTAGCCATAAATGGCAAAAACAAGCCATTGAAATAAAATTTAGTGCTTCAACAAATGCATCAGAAGTTAATAAGTGGCTTGTTCAAAAAGGTATATTCCTGCATCATTTATCCATAGTAAAGAAAAGCCTAGAACAGCAATTTATGGAAATCTTAGACGAGCATGCTTAGATTATTTTTAATAGAATATTTTAAACTTAAAAACACTCGATACTTCTGGGTGCTTTTTGGCCTATTCGTTTTATTTCTAATTGCAGTACCCGTAGCATTTAGATGGTTTTTGAATTACTTGACGAGT
>CALDYJ010000126.1 GCA_937941095.1 uncultured Saprospiraceae bacterium
GGTCAATTTTCCTTTTGAGTGTAATCAGTTGTATGCCTAAAGGTATATGATTTTTTGGTAATATATTTAAAAATTAAACGGGAGTTTAATGTTAAGGTTAGAGAAAATAGAAGAATGATCAATATTTACTGATCACTTAAAAACAACTATCAGCTAAATTTCACGTATTAAGCTTCTAGTCAAATCCTTATCTTTGCTGAAGTAATGATGAAAAAAAGCGATAAAATCTATATTGCAGGACACCGGGGCATGGTAGGTTCTGCCATTCAACGTAAGCTGCAAAAAGAAGGCTTTAAAAACCTTGTGTATAAAACTTCATCCAATTTAGATTTACGTAGACAAGAAGCTGTAGAGCGATTTTTTGAAATGGAGCAGATTGATTATGTTTTTTTGGCTGCGGCCAAAGTAGGTGGGATACATGCTAATAATACATATAGAGCAGATTTTCTTTATGATAATTTGGCGATCCAAAACAATGTTATCCACAGTGCTTATAAATCTGAAGTAAAAAAATTGATGTTTCTGGGTTCTTCTTGTATATACCCTAAATTGGCGAATCAACCCCTGAAGGAAGAATATTTATTAACAGGTCCTTTAGAAAATACCAATGAACCTTATGCCATTGCAAAAATTGCTGGCATCAAATTAATTGAAGCCCTGCGTGACCAACATGATTGTAATTTCATTTCTGTCATGCCTACTAATTTGTATGGGCCCAATGACAATTACGATTTACAAACCTCACATGTCTTACCAGCGCTCTTAAGAAAATTTACTGAAGCAAAAATCCGGCAAGCAAAACACGTCACCATTTGGGGAACAGGTAGCCCACTAAGAGAATTTTTACATGTTGATGACATGGCTGATGCTTGCTATTTTCTTATGCAACATTATAATGAAAAACAATTTATAAATATAGGAAGCGGAGAAGATATTTCCATCCTAGAACTAGCACAGTTGATCCAGGAGATTACAGGTTTTGAAGGAGAGATACTGCACGATAGATCAAAACCTGATGGTACCCCGCGTAAGCTTATGGATGTTAGTAAGCTAGAAAAACTAGGATGGGAGGCTAAGATTGATTTGCGTGAAGGAATTACTAAGGTGTATGAAGAATATGTTAGAACGATCGGCCAATCGAATAATCGAACGACGAACGAAGATCGATAAAAAAATGAAATAAATGAAGAAAGCCCTTATAACAGGAATTACTGGACAAGATGGATCATACCTAGCAGAGCTATTGCTTGCTAAAGGCTATGAAGTACATGGCATAAAGAGAAGGTCTTCTTCATTTAATACGGCGAGAGTAGACCACATCTATGAAGACCCTCATGTAGACGGCCGAAGGTTTCATTTACACTATGGTGATTTAAGTGACTCTACTAACATCATTAGGATTGTTCAAGAAGTGAAACCTGATGAGATTTATAATTTAGGTGCAATGTCACATGTAAAAGTCAGTTTTGATTCTCCAGAATATACTGCCAATGTTGATGCAATTGGAACCTTAAGGATTTTGGAAGCTGTGAGGATTTTAGGCTTACAAGATAAGACGAAAATCTATCAAGCATCAACTTCAGAATTATATGGTCTCGTGCAAGAAGTTCCTCAAAGTGAGCGTACGCCTTTTTATCCTCGCTCTCCATATGGAGTTGCCAAAATGTATGCCTATTGGATTATCGTCAATTATAGAGAAGCATACAATATGTATGCATGTAATGGTATCTTATTTAACCATGAAAGTCCAAGAAGAGGGGAGACCTTTGTTACTCGAAAGATTACAATGGCTGCAGCGAATATTGCTAAAGGAAAACAAGAAAAACTATACTTAGGAAACCTTAATGCCAAAAGAGACTGGGGGCACGCCAAAGATTATGTAGAGGCCATGTGGTTAATGCTGCAACAAGATACAGCTGAAGATTTTGTCATTGCGACTGGAGCAACCACTTCTGTTAGAGATTTTGCAAGCATGGCTTTCTCTGAGCTGGGCATCAGCCTGGAATTTATCGGTGAAGGAATAAATGAAATTGGAAAAATAAAAGCAATAGATGAATCTAAATATAAAACGGTCCTTAAGCAGCAAAATTCAAATGCTGAAAACCTCAAAGTAGGTGATGTAGTACTTGAAGTTGACCCAAATTATTTTAGACCTACAGAAGTAGATTTATTGATTGGTGACCCCACAAAAGCTAAAACTAAATTAAATTGGAAGCCTCAATATGACATCAATGCTCTAGTCAAAGAAATGGTTTTAGCTGAGTTTTAGTTTTTAGCAAGATATGCAGGATAGGTTTTTTGCTTGCGCAAAAATAGATGTCTTGCAGACATCTAATAGAGTAAACCGTTAGGGTAATCTAGTCTGTATTTCTTAAGCCTTAAAATAATCTCGCTTTCTCCATTTTCGCTATGTTCTCTTCTCCTTGCTTACCTGACATTTTTTTTATTCTTTTTCTTCCCGAGCTCTTACAGTTTTCGCTTTTTCTCCTCCCGCCGATCGCCTCCTTATTTTATAGGCTTAATAAATAAGGCCGATTTGTGATAGTGGAATCCATTGTTCTTAACATGATTCTATTTTTAATTTCTCAAAATACTGAAGACTTTTAGTTTGCTATTTACTAGTGCTTTGGATAAACTGACTTTCCACCAGACGCCATTAAAGAACAATCCGTCGCGGTTTGGAGATTTTGGGAATGTAAAATAATTCGTGTAATAAATATTCTTCGATTGTAAAATGTTTTTAGAATTTGAATCATCCTAAAGATCCACGAAGCAGGATTTTTCAATCACTTAAGCTAAAAGAAAGAGAAAGCACAGAGGAAGTATAAGCAAGGAAAGCGGCCTTTGGAAAGTCTAGATTTTTTTGTTTACTTTTTTTATCAATGAAAAAAAGTAAGAACACAAATAAGAAAAAATTATAGTCTAAGAAGAAGATTGCAAATTGAAAATAGAAAAAGAAAAAAGCTACATTACCCTAAGCCCTAACTCTTTTAAATGTCTCTCAGACATCTATTTTGCATACGTAAAAATCATTCGTTCAATCATCCCCTCATATTCTGCCTAATCATCTTCTGTAACTTCGTAGGTGAATAAGCCAGCAAATTTATATTAATTGCAATAGGAGTTCCATGGTCTTCAATCGGAACTTTCAGCATGCCTTTTTTTAAGGCATTTTGATTTTCTAAAATGCTATCATAATCTTTCAACTTTATCATGAGTTGATCAACTCCAGAAAGTTTTGCAATGAAACAATCGCTAATGTTTTTCCAAGAAATAAAACCAGCTTTTGCCATGCTTACATTGTCAATCAAACCTTTATTGTTTAATACTAGGGCTGGCTTTTTTATACTCAATTGGACTAGCGTATTAATTATAATGCCTAAAAGTATGAGAGCTATTATAGCTATTAAAACTAGGACGTATTGATTTAAGCTTTTTGTTCCCAGCTGATTTTGGAAGAGTAAGTAACTTAAATAAGCAAAAGGAATGCCCGAAGCAAAAAGAATCTTGAAAAAAGCTCCGGATTTTTGAGGGATAACGATTTCTTTCATTTGTTAAAGATTTCAGAAAAGGTAGATTCTATTCAATTATGCTATATTTTGATTAATGAGTCTGTTTTTTTTGGAAACAGTCCGTAAGGGTACAAAAGTACGAAAGACTGAGGACGAAAGACCAAAGACTAATAAAATATGACCAACAAAAAAAAATCATCAATTCTTGCATCGCTTTCCCTTCTTGGGGCATAATGTATGTGAAAGCGGCCGTCATTATTTTTAATTGTTAGAATAAATTTGAAATGAAAAATATAAGCATATATATCCTATTAATCGCCTTGATCTTTTCAGGCTGTAGAAAAGAAGAAGTCATCCTCGATGACCCTACAACTACCATTGAGCCTCCTAAAGTAGAAGATGGAGCATTTTTTAGTGGTAAAGTTCAAGATCCTAACGGAGCCGGCGTATTAACAGAAATAGAAGTATACCAAGATGGAGATTTAATTGGTACCGTAAATACAGACATAGATGGTACCTATAATACCTTAGAATTACCAATAGTATTAGGATCAGAAATAACCTTTGGAATAGAAGAAGAAAGTTTCGCAAGCAAATACAAAAGAGTAAAACCTCAAGTAGAGTCCAATGAAAATTTAAATTTTAGACTCATCCCTAATGTGGATAACCCTGTCGGTGAAGATCGCCCATTAGTTGATCCAGGAAGTTCAGAATTGGTAAAAGTTTTTGGAACATTTACAGACATCAATGGAGAGCCTATAGTTAATGCGCACACTACCATTTTATACGACATAGAAATTCTTGGAGAAAACTCATTTTATGCCTTAGGCTCTTATGATCTAAGCGATGAAAACGGATATGTCGAATTTTTAGCACCAAAAAACAAAGACCTTTATTACTTCAGTACTCCTAATGACATAAGCAATGGATTAGCATGCTATTCATACATCAATGAAACAGAAACTTATGATGTCATAAAATTCTTTGGAATGGATGCCTTAGGAAAACTAACAGAAGATACTGAAATCATAGAACAGCCTAACTTATCTTTGGTGCGAAAAGATTACTTGTTTCTTGGAGATTTCTTAAACTGTGATGGAACGCCTGTCCAAAATGGAGAAGTAAAGATGAGAATCACCTACATGGCAAATGGTAAAGAACAGGTCGAAAATTATTCAAGCAATGAATTTGACGAAAATGGAGAATACGTTTTCAACTTAGCATTCTGTAGTAATGAGGTAGATGTAGAGTTAGAAGCTATAACAGATGATGGTTATAAGGCTGAGATAGATTTTACCTCCCCATTAGGCGGCGTACACCTTGCTCCTCTAAAAGCCTGTGAGGAAGATAATGATCCAGAATTTTTAATCAGTACCATGGATTTGAGGATAGGAACAGACTTGTTTTTTGAAGACATCACTTTTGTGAGTGGAGGTTTTGATGCACCATATGATTTTTCAGTTGTCGGTCAACATCCTGCCCTTGGTTTTGTAAACTTTGACATTCAAAACATGCAAGTTGGAGCTAGCGCAGTTCCGGTAAGACAACTGGTTGTCGATTACTTAGATCCTAATCCAGAACCTTATGCCTTTGCATCTTATAATGGAGAACTCACTGCTTTGATTACAAAAATAGATAATGGCATAATAGAGGGAGTACTTGCTGGGAATGTAGAAACCTACGGCATAGGTACACAAAACATCAATGGATCTTTTACCATCAGATACGACGACTAAGTGAAAGAGGAACAAAAAATAATAAAAAAATGTCTTAAAAATGATAGAGCAGCTCAAAAGTTGCTCTATCAACAACACAAAGATAGGCTGATGTCAATCATCTTTCGATACACCTCAGACATTTCAAGTTCGAAAGATGTTTTACAAGAAACTTTTATTAAGATATTTACAAACTTAAGTAAGTTTGATTCCAATAAAGGTACTTTCAAATCTTGGTCAGCAAGAATAGCCATCAACGAATACCTACAATCAAAAAGAAGAAAAAACGAACTCTCTTACGAAGAGCATTTACCTGAAATGATCGGAGAAACAGAAAGTGCAATGATCGCAAAATTATCCGTAGAAGAATTAAAATCCATTATTGACAATATGCCAGAAAAGCACAGAGTGATTTTAAACCTCTTTTACTTCGAATCTTACTCGCACCAAGAAATTTCTGATCTCTTGGGAATTAAAAATTCAAGCTCAAGAGCACAGTTGTCTCGATCAAAAAAGATATTGGAAACCCTTTGGTATAACTTAAATAAGTCTGCCGCATTATGAAAGAAAATAATAAAATAAAAGAAGCCTTACATAAGAATGTTCCAGCATGGGAAGATGAAATGGTTTGGGAACAAATAGAAAAACAATTGCCTAAAGAAAAGAAGAATAGAAAATTGATTTGGTTCTTCTTTATAGCGGGACTAATGATGAGCAGTCTTTACCTGATTTCTAATTACAGTACTTCGTCTATTATGACTGCTAGTTCCAAAGTAAGTGAAAGCGCTAAAGCAAATGCTTCTGTCTCTAGTGAAAAAGCAAGCTTAAAAACCAAGCAACATTCCAATACTACAGTAGCTGAAAGCGTGGAGTCTAAAAAGAATGCTGAAACACAAACTCAGACTATTAATAATAAACTGAGCAACGAAATTGAAGCTAAAAAGGAGCAAGCAGAGCTTAAATTTCAGCAAGATCCTACTGTTGTTAAAAACAATATGCTTGAGCCTTCAAAGCATACATTTGCGGAAAGCAAAAAGAAACAAGCAAAACACAACAACCAACAACTAACCACCAACATCAAACAACCAAACCACAACATCCAACAACTAACAACCAACATCCATCAACCAAATGCCTTACCATTTTTAAAGATTGGGATTGTATTGGATAAGAAAACTAAAATTAATACGCTGTCAATACTTACAGAATCCTCTTCAAAGGTTGACCTTAAATCAGCTAGAGTAAACAAACTAAAATTTAGCGTAGGAATTTCTAATACCTTCAGAGACTTATCTTCAAAAATAGAAGATGATTGGGTGAAGCAAAAGGAAGCCATAGAAACAGTCATGGAAAGCAGCGATTTTCAATTGAGCTATGAAAGAAAGATTTATAAAAATATTTTGGCTTCTGTAGGTTTAGGTTTTAGGCAGAGCATAGAGATCTCTGATTACAGGGATTCCACTGTTCAAGTAAAAGACGTCTTTGTAGATACGGCACTGGTGGTAACTAATAGCATCCTTACCCATTACATTGCAGGAGAGCTTCAAGAAAAAACAACGCAAGGTAGAAGAACCATAACTCCCAATAGGTATAGAAGGTTATACATCCCTTTGAGAATCGCTCATCAATGGAATAAAAACCGATCTTCTTTTCAGCTAGGTCTAGGCGCAAATTTAGATGTGTATGCCGTCTATTCCGGAGCAGCCTTGGATTTTAATAATATTCGAACAAAAGATTCAAACAGGATTAAAGAGATTTACAATAACAAGCTCGCCTTGTCTGAACTGAGTTTGGACTTCACTTATGGCTACGCCTTGAATAAGCACCTTGATTTGAACATGGGGATGGTCTATCTACATGGGATGA